>JBBRQP010000083.1:0-12211 GCA_038226175.1 Gloeobacterales cyanobacterium | reverse complement strand
TGCTCATTCTTGAGTGCTTCCAGAGCAACCTTGGCCTTAAACGCTGAGCTGTGTTTTTTGCGGGTCTCTTTCATCTCATTGCTCCTGTTGGTGTCCAGTTTACGGAGCAGGAGACTCGCTTAACTAGCTGTCCAGTTTTCCGGATCCACTATAAACTACGGGAAAAACCTTCTTTCACAAAACCGCAATTTGAAACAAGTTTGATGGATGCAATATTATCGGGCTGAATATTCGCTTCTAATCGATGCAAATTCAAGCTTTCAAAAGCCTCTTTGAGCAATAATCTTAAACCTTTATTCATAAAGCCCTTTCCTTGGTATGGATAAAACACTTCATAGCCCAAATAGGCAGATTGAAAATAACCACGAATGATGCCAGAAATACTAAAGGTGCCGACAATAGCTCCAGTTTCAGTAGCACAAACAAAGTAACGACCTGCTTGCTGTAAATAGTTTTCATAATTCTCTGGAGCAAAAGTCCAAGGATTGTGAATTGAAATACTATTTTCATACGCAGATTTTATTTCAAGAAGATCTCCAGCTTGCGGATTTCTTAAAAAGACCATTTTGAATCCTTACGCATTGCTAAAATTTTATAATCAATATGAAGGCAAGCGGCTTATCTTATAGAGATTTCACATGTGCTGACTGAGCCAAATATGTCCAAGAGAATAGGGAGTTTAAAGTACTGTACAGAGAGCCTTGGTGTACGCTAGGAGTTGCTCAATCCCTATCTATTGATTCTACTGGGGAATACGACCTGAGTTCAAAAACACTAATTTGATTCAGAGTACTTAAACTAGACATATCCCTTAAAGAAATCCCATGACCACCGAATCCACCAAATGTGCCTGTAACCATTGCAACTGCCTGATCCCCTCTGGACAGGGTGTTCTTAGTGACAATCTACTCTATTGCTGCGCCGCTTGCGCTACCCATGACCATGAGCACCCTGGTGATTGTTGTGTAGCGAGTGCCTGCTGCGCCTAACCATGATTTGATATGGTTGAGACAGACCCACTACTAAATCGCTTCTGTGTCATCTTCTAACTCATCCCCGATCCGTGCCGCACACGTAACACGCAGTTTTGGTGACTTTGTAGCAGTAGAAGATATCTCCTTTGAAGTGCCAGCGGGATCATTTTTTGGGTTTCTCGGGCCTAATGGGGCAGGTAAATCCACCACCATTAAGATGCTAACTGGATTATTAGCACCTAGTGCGGGTCACGTAGAGATCTTGGGCTATGACATCCGTCAGCAAGCCCTAGAAGTCAAGCGGCGCATTGGCGTGGTACCCGAAGATTTAAATTTATTTGACCGTTTGACAGGGCCCGAATATCTAAATTTAGTCGCCCGTCTCCATGGTTTGAGTCGACAACAAACTGAGCAACGCCAAGAAGAACTAACGACCTTACTAGACCTCAAAACCCGAGCTAATGCCCTGATCGTTGACTATTCGACGGGTATGAAAAAGAAACTCTCTCTTGCAGCGGCTTTGATTCATGGGCCTCAGGTTTTATTTTTGGATGAACCCTTTGAGGGTGTAGATGCTGTGGCAGCACGAACTATTAAAGACCTCTTGGCTGGCTTGCGGACACGGGGTACGACAATTTTTTTGACCTCTCATATCCTCACGATTGTCGAACAGCTCTGTACTGATATCGCCATTCTCAAACAAGGCAAATTAGTGGCAGTGGGTTCGCTCGATCAGCTGCGTCAAGAGAATTCTCTAGAAGAATATTTTCTGGAATTGCTCGGTGAAGACCAAAAAGCTCAGCCCGGTTTATCCTGGATGTCATGAGATACAGTAGACAAGATTCTTCTAGCTATTTTAATGCACGCGACGCTCAGAGTCTTGTTACCTCTACTCACCCTGACCTCTTTACCAGCCTACGCAGAAAATTACATCCGGCTTAATCAAGTCGGCTATGCACTTCACGAATCCAAACAAGCTCTATTGCTCTCTACAACTGCCCTAATAACTGTGCCCTTTCGGGTCGTGAATAGCCAAAATCAGACGGTCTATCAGGCCACGACTAGTGCCAATCGTGGTGCTTGGAGTAAACAATTTCCGGCAGTTTATGCTCTTGATTTTAGTGTAATTCAACAACCGGGAAGCTATCACCTTGAAGTAGATACACCAGATACAGCCCCTTCGGTAACCTTCCCAATTGCTAGTGCGCCCTCCCTTTATCAGCCCTTACTAGATCATGCGCTGTTCTTTTATCAAGCTCAACATGACGGCGCGGTCGTTGATCCCCGAGTTATGAATCGGCAACCCTCCCATCTGATGGATCAGCAAGCCCTAGTATATCAACCACCTGTTTATGAACACGGTGTACTGGCAAAACCCTTAGTCTCCACAGGTGAAACCCGCGATGTGTCTGGGGGCTGGTTTGATGCGGGAGACTATCTAAAGTTTGTCCAAACTGCAAGTTATACCGATATCATTTTGCTCTTCACTGCTCAACAATATTCCGCTTTAGACGCACTAAAAACAGAAGCCCGTTTTGGCTTGGATTGGCTACAAAAAATGTGGCATGACCCGACGCAGACGCTCTATTACCAAGTGGGGATCGGCGATGGTAATGGACGTACAATCTTCGGGGATCATGACCTGTGGCGTTTACCTCAAATAGATGACCAGCTCACAGTCTCACCTGGTGAGCCCGGTTATTACCTAAAATACCGACCTGTATTTCGGGCAGCAGCGGGAGCAATCAGTCCAAATTTGGCAGGACGGCTAGCGGCAGCTTTTGCCCTTTGCTACCGACTTTATCCCCAGACGGCCTACGGTAACCAGTGTCTATTGCAGGCTGAGCATATTTTTGATCGCGCTCAGACCCAAGGCGTACGACAACTACTGAGTGTTTCGCCCCATAGCTATTACCCAGAAAGTGAATGGCGTGATGACCTCGAACTCGGTGCTACCCAGTTATATTTTGCCTTGGCTCGAGCCACCGCTCTTGGGTTAAAACTCACTAATTTGCCCCACTCTGATCCCAGTTTTTACCTCAAGCAAGCCAGTTATTGGGCCAATGCTTACATCCATAGCCCTTTGCATGGTGGAGATTCGCTCAATCTTTATGACATCAGTGCGCTTGCTCACTACAGCCTCTATCAAGCAGTACAACAAGCGGGCACGCCAGCAGGACTCGCCGTTACACCAGCAGACCTATTGAGAGATTTACGGTTTCAAATAGAACAGGGCTTCAGCCAAGCCCAACGCGACCCCTTCCGACTCGGATTAGCCTACGGTGGCGGCGATGCTACGCCCCATGCTTTAGGCTACGCATTGACCGCACAGTTTTATGATGAATTGACCCAGACCCAGACCTATGCCGAATTTGCCCAAAGTCAGCGCGATTGGGTATTAGGGCGTAATGCTTGGGGATCATCATTTATCGTTGGGGCAGGAACTGTCTTTCCTCAATGTATGCAACATCAAATAGCCAATTTATCTGGTTCACTAGATGGTACAAACCCGCTTGTGCTAGGCGCAACGGTTGATGGACCTAATGACCCAGTAACCTTTCAGGGATTGGGGATCACCATCAGTGGTGCGCGCCGTTGTCCTCCTGCGGGTGGGGATCAGTTCCGTCAATTTACGGGGCACGGCAGTCGTTATCAAGATAATGTGGTGGCATGGCCGAGTGTCGAGCCTGCTGATGACTATACCGCTTTGGGCATATTATTATTTGCGCGAGCTAGTCAGCCGTGAAACTCTCCCGGCGGCTCACATAACACGCCTTTTGACAGTGTGGCTCTAACGGCAGTTCTCAGCGCGGGGCTTACGCCAAGGAGCTAACTTATGATAGGTTTACCCAAAGTCAGGATGTGGAGCGCATGATTTTGCGGCAACAGTTAATAGGTCTAATCGCAATTTTTGCCTTGGTAGGCTTGGGCAGCTTCCCAGAGCAAACTAGTGCTGGAGAAATCATACCCAATGAAAATTTAGTTCTGGATGGCATCCCACCCCTATCAACTAACCTAGTTAGCCGTGTTGGACGTTATACCGAATTTCGTAGTGCTAGTTTTTTGAGTTGGCATCCGACCCAACAAGAATTGCTGATTTCAACCCGTTTTGCCGATACCAATCAGGTCCATCAGGTTAAATTTCCTGGCGGTGACCGCAAACAAGTGACGTTTTTTCCTGACCGTATCCAATCAGCTGCTTATCCACCACATAACAGCAGCTATTTTGTATTTAGCAAAGACACGGGCGGTAATGAATTTAGCCAAAATTATCGCTATGACTGGGCTAGTGGCGAAATCACGCTCCTCACCGATGGTATTTCACGTAATAGCGGTGGCGTTTGGTCTCACAAAGATGATCTGATCGCTTATACTTCAACCCGTCGTAATGGCAAAGATACGGATATTGATATCGTCAACCCCCTTGATCCCAAGCGTGATCGCCTATTAGTTGCTGTCGCAGGTGGCGGTTGGTCACCATTAGATTGGTCAGGAGATAGTAAAACGCTTTTAGTTCAGGAATATGTATCGATCAATGAAAGTTATCTTTGGCTGGTCGATACAACTACAGGAGCAAAAAATCTCTTTACTAATGAAATAGTAGGATCAGACAAAGTCGCCTATAGTGATGCCCAATTTAGTCGTAATAATAAAGGTATTTATGCGACCACAGACCGCAATTCTGAATTTGAACGCCTAGTTTATATTCCCCTGAGTACTAAGATTCCTGAAGTATTGACCGCAGATATTCCCTGGAATGTGGAGAGTTTTGATCTTGCAGATGATGGTAAATCCTTAGCTTTTGTCACAAATGAAGCGGGCGTAAGTGTGTTGCACATCTTGGACACGGCAACACGCAAAGAACTTGTCATACCCAAGCTGCCCCTAGGTCTTATCTCTGGCCTCAAGTGGCAAAATAATAGTAAAGATTTGGCATTCACCTTAGTTTCTGCCCAAGCTACCGCAGATGTCTATGTGCTAAATCTACCTACTGCTAAATTAGAGCGTTGGACAGAAAGTGAAACAGGTGGCTTGAATCCTAGTACTTTTGCAACAGCGCAATTGATTGATTGGCCTAGCTTTGATAATAAAATCATCTCAGGTTTTCTTTATCGTCCTGATCCGCAAAAATTTCCTGGCAAACGTCCAGTCATTATTGATATTCACGGCGGCCCAGAGGGTCAATATCGTCCGGGTTTTATTGGTCGTAATAATTACTATCTCAATGAATTAGGTGTTGCGCGTATCTATCCAAATGTACGGGGGTCTTCGGGTTATGGCAAGACCTTTCTCAAGCTCGATAATGCTCAGCTGCGTGAAGATTCAGTTAAAGATATTGGAGCTTTGTTGGATTGGATTAAGACCCAGCCTAGTCTCGATAGTGAGCGCATCATGGTCACAGGCGGGAGCTATGGCGGTTATATGACTTTAGCCGTTGCCACAACCTATAGTGACCGCATTCGTTGTGCCTTAGATGTTGTTGGTATTTCTAACTTTGTGACTTTTTTAGAACGGACAGAAAGTTATCGGCGTGACCTGCGACGGGTAGAATATGGCGATGAAAGGGATCAGGAGATGCGAGACTTTTTAACTAAAATCTCACCATTGACGAATGCGGGTAGCATCACTAAACCACTTTTTGTCGTGCAAGGTAAAAATGATCCGCGTGTTCCCTTAAATGAAGCCGAGCAGATGGTAGCAACGGTCAAAAAGAGTGGCAATCCGGTTTGGTATCTGATGGCAAAAGATGAAGGTCATGGCTTTGCTAAAAAGAAAAATGCCGATTTTCAGTTCTATGCCACTGTGGCTTTTATCCAACAATATCTGCTCAATTAAATGATCCAAATTCAGCGTTTACTGCGCTCGAGTGCTGACCTTAAATTATTTGTTTGGCTTTATAGCGGTGCCATTATTTTGGGAGCAGCTGCAGCGCAGGTAAGCTACGGCTGGGTTGTGTTAGTACTGCTTGCAGTAACAGGCGGTTATCTGGGTTCACGCCAGCCCACTTTACCGGAGATTCGGTTTTTGATCGTAGCAGGATTATTAGGCATCGGTATGTCGGGCTATAGTCACTATCGATTACCGCAATTGACGGCTCAGGATATGGCTAACTATGCTCCTTTGAAACAGGCTAAGGTGCGGGTAGAAATAGTAGATGAACTTAAAATTACGCGCACGCATGCCCTATCTGTAATTGCTTTAGCCTCAGAACTATTGGCGCCTTCAGCAACTCAGGTAACAGGTCAGGTTTATGTGCGCATTGCACCAGAATTATGGCAACCTATTGCCGATAAAATCTATCCAGGTGTGGAGTTAGAGTTAATTGGTTCATTACGAGAACCACCCCAAGCACGCAATCCGGGTCAATTTGATTTCAAAAATTATTTAGCCCAACACGGCGTTTTTAGTAGCTTTTATGTAGAGCAAGTCACTATCCGCACTCAGCCTCAAAATTGGTTAGTAGATCTACGTCGCAAGATTGTGGCAGCCCATGTTCAGACCCTCGGCGAGACTAAAGGCAAATTATTAGCTTCTCTAGTGATTGGGTCTAACGCTGTAGCCCTTGATCCTGAACTCAAAGATAAATTTAGTCGGGTTGGCCTAGCACATTTATTGACAGCTTCCGGGATGCAAGTTTCCCTAATTATTGGTACTTGCTTAGGCTTTTTGCGTAAACAATCGGCATATTGGCAAGCGGGGATCACGGGATCTATTTTGTTACTTTATTTACTCCTCACGGGTGGTAGTCCTTCGATCATACGGGCTGGTTTTATGGGTTATTTTGCCTTAGCAGGCTTAATTTACACTAATATTAAAAACACCCAACTCGCAGAAGAACCCATAACAGGACTTGCCGAAGGTGCAATCCAACCTCTAGAAACCCTAAGTGTCGCAGCAGCAGTTCTCCTTCTCTGGAATCCGCTTTGGATCAATGATGTCGGCTTTCAATTAAGTTTTTTAGCAACGGCTGGATTGATGATCAGTGCAACGCCAATTGCGGATTATTTACCATTTTTGCCATCGCCAATCGCCTCCAGTATTGGTGTCAGTGTTGCAGCAGCACTTTGGACTTTGCCCTTACAATTACAAACCTTTGGTTATCTCTCAACCTATGCTTTACCCGTCAATTTTGGGATTGCGATAGTCATTGATTTGGTGACCATTTTAGGGTTTATTAGTTCACTACTTTGTTTAGTTTGGCTACAATTCACCGTATTACTTAATATACCCTTGAGTTTTTGCTTGGAACTATTGATTCAGCTAGTAAATTTCTTTTGGTCACTACCAGGCAGTGTCTTCTATCCGGGAGCTCTGACTGGTTTACAGGTTGTTATTTTATACATGTTACTGAGCCTATTCCATATTCCCACGACGCTACCTGCCCAATCTTGGACTCTATCTGGTTGCGGAGCCGTTATATTGTTTGCCCCAAGTTTGTTACCCCTGAGGCCAGCTGTCCAATTCACAATTTTTGATGTGCGTGCTCCGGCGCAAGCTGCCATTCTTGAGACCGAAAACCAAGTCATTGTCTTCAGTAACCTAGAAGAGAAGGCCACAAATTATACGCTCATGCCTTATTTGCTAGAGCGTGGGCAAACTCAGGTTAACGAAATCATTCCTTTAGACAAACTTGACCCTAAAGGTTTGGCTCTTTTGGCGGGTAAAAAATCTTTGAGTAATAGCAGTGGTATTACTCTAAAACATCCCACCACTACACTTACAACACAAACAGTTTTACGGTTAGCAAATCAAACTTTTGTACGTGTGCTGAGCCTTGAACCACAAGCTCTTATCATTGAAACTCAAGCAGGTCGTGTACTTTATTTAGGTAAAAGTTCTGCGGTTCAACAACGTGATCTGTTAGATCATTACCCACTAGAGTTCAATAAAATCAATTGGATTTGGACGAGTAACAAGTTTTTGACTAACGCGTGGTTTACTTTGCCTGAGTTACAAGGCGTACTAGCCACAAATTTTTTCTTTAGCGAACGTACCTACCAAGAACTAGCCACCCAGAATAAGTTGAAACTCTACTGGACAAAGCAACATGGGGCTTTGATCTGGCATGGCAAGAATCAAGTTGAGCCGATGTTATGACATTATCGTGTCTTTGTTACCACTGCTTGATGATGGGGTAGACGTGGTGCTGTGACCGTTACTTCCATCAGCATATCCACTTTTTCTTCATCATCTTGAACAACTACAGCCGGATGACTAGGATGCGCTAAAAAGTCAAGCCGTGTTTGGATATCTTGACACAAAAGTAATAGTAACCCTAAACCTAAAGCTGCCATAAATATATTGAGGACAACTTCCGGCGAAAACATTTGTTGCTGAAAGCGATTAAGCATGATCTATCTCTGAACCCGATACTTCTATCATAGAAAACTTGGCCTGCCCAATCCTCTAAAGACTGTAGTAAGTTCATGTAATGTTGTAATCTTTTACGCACAATTTCTCATCAATTGCCTACTTCCTTAAGACATAGACCGTGGGGAGCTAACGCTTTGAAATACAATAGAGGAAGAGAGTTTTTCTGGGAATGAAGGGATGCGTGTGGTTGCAGGTCAGGATATCCGTCGTGCGTTTCTCGCATTTTACGAAGAGCGGGGACATACACCCTTACCCAGTGCTTCGCTGATCCCCGAAGACCCCACGGTCTTGCTGACCATTGCCGGGATGCTGCCCTTTAAGCCAGTTTTTTTGGGACAGCGCGAACGTCCAGCGGTGCGAGCGACTACGGCGCAAAAATGTGTCCGCACCAACGACGTAGAAAACGTGGGGCGCACAGCCCGTCATCATACATTTTTTGAGATGTTAGGTAACTTTTCCTTTGGTGATTACTTTAAAAAAGAAGCGATTAGTTGGGCTTGGGAATTATTGACCCAGGTTTATCAATTACCTGCCAATCGGCTGTGGGTCAGCGTTTATCAAGAGGATGACCAAGCCTTCGCGCTGTGGCGTGATGTCGTGGGTATCCCGGCGCAGCGTATCCAACGCATGGGTGCCGAATCTAACTTTTGGGCTTCGGGCGCGACGGGACCCTGTGGGCCTTGTTCGGAGATTTATTATGATTTTCATCCCGAGTTAGGCGAAACTGGGATTGATTTGGATGATGATACGCGCTTTTTGGAGATCTATAATCTGGTCTTTATGGAGTCTAACCGTGATGCCCAAGGGGTTTTGACCGCGCTCACTAAACAAAATATTGATACGGGCTTGGGTCTCGAGCGTTTAGCCCAGGTTTTGCAGGAAGTTCCTAATAATTATGAGACTGATTTAGTCTTCCCAATTATTGCCAGAGTCGCCCAATTAGCGGGCTTAGACTATCACACAAGTTCTGAAGAACAAAAGCGTTCTTTCAAAATTGTTGGCGATCACTTACGGGCAGTCGTCCATCTGATCGCCGATGGCGTTACGCCTTCTAATGTGCGTCGGGGCTATGTCTTACGCGGACTAATTCGTAGAGCGATTCGTCACGGGCGATTATTAGGTTTGACCGCTGCTTTTACCCCAACAGTTGCAGAGGTGGTCATCGACCTCTATGCTACGGCTTACCCGAATGTCAGCCAAAAATCAGCTTGGATTAAGCAAGTATTGCAAGTGGAAGAAAGTCAGTTTTTGCGCACCCTAGAGATTGGCGAACGCTTACTCAATCAGATCCTAGAACGTCAGCCCCAGATGATTAGTGGTGATGAATTATTTACACTCCACGATACCCATGGCTTTCCGCCGGAACTTACCGAAGAAGTCGCCCGTGAACAGGGCGTAGCGGTAGATTGGGAAGGTTACGAGCGCGCCCGTACCCGTCAACAAGAGCTTTCTCGTGCTTCTCATGTGGATATTGATCTGACCAACACCCAAGCACTAGATCTACCAGCGACCGAGTTTTTAGGCTATGGTCTGACCCACAGCACCGCCGTTGTGTTGAATCTATACCAAGAGCAGCAAGCTATCGAACAGGCGGAGACCGGGGTACAAGTACGCATTGTGCTCAATCAAACGCCCTTTTATGCCGAGTCTGGGGGACAAGTAGGCGACCAAGGCACACTTAGTCATGAAGGCGTCACGATTGCGATCAGCGATGTCCAAAAACAAGGGGAGATCTTTTACCATTACGGAACCGTCACTCAGGGCGTGATTCGGGTAGGTGATAGCGTCAAGACCGTAGTGAACCTAGAGCAACGTCGTCGCGCCCAGGCCCATCACACCGCAACCCATTTGCTCAATGCTGCCCTAAAAATTGTGGTTGACCCAAATATTTCCCAAGCAGGTTCGCTAGTAGCCTTTGATCGGCTACGGTTTGATTTCAATTGTCCGCGTCCGGTGACAGAAGCTGAACAGACGACCATGGAACTGATGATCAACCGTTGGATCAGCGAAGCGCACAGTTTAGATGTCCAAACTATGCCGATTGCCGAGGCCAAAGAGCGCGGTGCTGTGGCGATGTTTGGCGAAAAATATGGTGCCGAGGTTCGTGTAATTGAGGTGCCGGGGGTGAGCATGGAACTATGTGGTGGTTTGCATGTCCCCAGTACCGCAGAAATTGGCCTGTTCAAAATCATGTCCGAGACGGGTGTTGCCTCTGGCATCCGGCGCATTGAGGCCGTCGCTGGCCCAGCGGTGCTTGATTATCTCAATCTGCGTGACCGGATTACCCGTCAGCTCAGTGGTGAATTTAAAGTAACCATTGAGGAAATTCCGGCTCGCGTGGCAAGTTTGCAAGGCGAGTTACGTAAAACCCAGCGCGAACTAGAAGCCATGCGCGGCGAATTAGCGGTCTCTCAAGCTCTAGCCATGACGGATCAAGCGGTCACCGTCGCCGCTAAAAAGATTCTCACTTTGCATCTGCCTCATACTAATCCTGAGGCTTTAAAAATCGCCGCTGAACGCTTACTCCAGAAGCTCGGAGATAGCGCCGTCATCCTCGCCTCTAATCTAGAGGGTAAAGTAACGTTAATTGTTGCGCTAAGTCCGGCGCTAGTCAGTGCGGGTCTCAAAGCAGGAACACTCATCAATCAGATTGCTGGACAATTTGGTGCCAAAGGTGGTGGTCGTCCTAATCTTGCCCAAGCCGGTGGCTTGCCCGAGGACAAAATAACAGCCGCGCTTAGTCAAGCTCAGGTCGTGTTACAAGCGGCTTTAAACGGTTAGCTAAGTTGAGTTATTATCGTCAATCGGCTAATGTTTTTACCCCTGCTTATCTGAGTGATTTACAGGGACAAATTTTGGCCTGTCGCTATCTGGCAGTCAATAACCTAAACCGTGATTTTGTGCAGACCCAGGGGTTTTCTGTGGTCTTTCAGGGTGCGGGAAGAATTGAGGTCGAACGACGGTTTCCTTTTTTTAAACCCTATCTCCAGGCCGCTTTGCAAGCAGATTGCAATGCTTTTTACCTCAATCCTCTGGTACTAAAAGTTGGCTCACGGGTTGATCCGCATATCGACCGCAGTCTGCGTTCTTATTGTAAAACTATCGATCCGCCTGCTTTGGTGAGTGTGCTATATGTCCAGCTTCCTACTAATTTAATTGGTGGTGAGTTAGTTCTGCGTCATCATAAGCGGCTAGTGGGTAAAATTCAACCGCAAGTTAACACGTTGCTTTATTTTCAAGGAGATCTGACGCATGCCGTTAATGCGGTCAAAGCTGAGGGGTTACGCTTAAGTTTGGTCTGTGAACAATATGCTCTAACAGAAGAGGAACTAGAACAAATTCCAGTATTTAAGATAGAGACCAGAGCTAGTGTGTAGAATGCTACAACTACCCCTGAACGAAAAATATTGTAAAGTCATAGAATATTATGACGTTCAGCCAATAGAGCTAACACTTGATCAGGAATGTGAAATACCTAAACAATAAGTTAGCTTCTTAGGTAACTCACTATAGGAAAACTCCTGTGACCCAAAAACCTTCCTCAGTCAACACCGACGGCATCTTTGAGCCCTTCGCAATTGATACTGTTCCCTGGCAGGAGTTTTCCCATGGCGAACGCTTTAGTACGCGCTATCAAGAACTTGGCGAATTTGGCGGTGGCTCCCATGTGGGCGTAGGCATCGAAGAACTGGCTCCCGGCAAACAAGCCTGTCCCGCCCATTACCATACAGCGGTTTTCATACGGATGTACCAAGATAACCAGAGTGAGTGAACCAACCTTTCGCATCAGTTTCTGTAATACGCTTTAGCCCTTGTCCTATCGCTTCTTCAAGACTTTCTTTGTCACGCTTGCCTTGGGAGCG
>JBBRQP010000082.1:0-12565 GCA_038226175.1 Gloeobacterales cyanobacterium | reverse complement strand
TCACCCATCAGGTCTTCTGGGTTACGGTAGTCCTTGAGTAATTCATCGATTAATTCTGGTCGGAAGGTCATGCTCCACTCCTTGTTTCTGAGATGGGGTTTATTGCATTTTGGCCTTTGACACAATCTAATTTACAGTCCCTTGTAACTTCGTATATAGATGCACCTTGCTGTTTCTTTATAGCCTTTATCTTGCAGCTTATTCGGTATCTTTTGACAGATTCTCCTGTTGTGGTTGCCCAGCATTTTTAGAATCAGATGACTCTTCCCTAGTATTAACATTACGAAGACCCCGTGACCCTTGTTGCATCGATGCAGGGACAGGAGGCGTAAGCGTAGTAGCAGCAAATAAACAAAAGAAGATACCGTCAGTAAAACCGCTGTCAGTGCTTTTATCGTTCCACTGCGCCTCATACCCCTACTTCTGCTATGAATTGAACCCCTACTTTGATGTGCTATCATCTAAAAATTGATGTTATGACATCAAGTAAATCACCTGTACTCAAGTTCTTTAGAGAGACACTGATGCGCACCACCCTCAATCTCGAAGAAGATGTCCTCCTCGCCGCTAAGGAAATTGCCCGTCAGCGCGGGGTTTCGGTTGGCAAGGCGTTATCAGATTTAGCTCGTCAAGCCCTGGCACGGCCACAGGTTTCTCAAGTTCGCAATGGCATACCACTCTTTCCTGTAGCTGTGCAGTCCAGTATTGTCACCCTGGAATTCATTAACCAACTACGAGATGAACTGTGACGGCCTATTTGCTGGATGTGAATGTCTTACTGGCGATGAGTGACCCGATGCATATCCATCATGAGGCAGCGCATCGCTGGTTCGCAGCTAGGGGAGAGCGGGCTTGGGCTACCTGTCCGCTTACAGAAAACGGGTTTGTCCGCATTGCGAGTCATCCCAATTATCCCAATCGCCCTGGAGAGGTACCCGTAGTCTTGGGCATACTTCGCCAATTTTGTACCGTTCCTGACCATGAGTTTTGGCCTGAGGACGTGAGTATCCGCACCCTGCTTAAACCAGAGGCGTTGGTTTCTCATTCCCAGATTACGGATATTTTTTTACTGGGTCTGGCTGTCCATAAAGGGGGAAAGCTAGCGACTCTTGACCAGCGCATTACTACAGGGGCGGTTGCAGGTGGTGCAGCAGCGTTGGAATTGATTACCCCTTAGTATCTCCCCATCGGGTTAACACTTAAATAAGGCGCATGATTTGCATAGCGATATAAGTTAGTATCGCCACTCTGGAAGCCAATCGGGTCTTCAGAAATAAGGCGATCCATCTCTGGAGAATAATAATGTCCTCGCGAATAAAGTACCCCAGTTCCGTCATCTTCGCGTTCCCAGCCGATATCCGTAAAGTGGCCTACACGACTAATGCTATTGAATCGGTCAACATGACCTTGCGCAAAGTTTTACGCAACCATCGGACATTCCCCACTCATGAATCGGCGCTGAAAGTGATTTACTTGGCAATTCAGCACCTATCCAAGAAATGGACGATGCCGCTCCGTGATTGGAAAGGAGCCTTGAATCGGTTTGCGATTGAGTTTGAAGGGAGATTACCAATGTGAGATTTTCCCACTGACACAATCTTCTTGACATACCTTTGTCAGATGATGCAGATTTCCAAGCCAACTTTATATAAGTATCTGGATGAACAGGCAGAAGGTCTGAATCTTGTAAAGTAACCACCACATCCCGACACATGATGTGTATAAGTTTACTCAATATATCTTCGCAATACTTCCATAAAAATTTTCTTTTGCCATACTGGTTGGCTACTATCTAATGCCATCACTTTAAAAGCTTCCTTTGCAGCTATTACATCCATACTGACAGCTGCTTTTACAAATTCAGAAGAGCCAGCAACGACTTGATAATCATTTATAGTACACAGAATAATGAAGCTTTTATCTGAAGGAAATAGTACATAGTTGAGAAATCCACATTCCCAACTAAAATTTAGTAGATCTTCTGTGGTTGCCGAGACTTGAAAACAGGGTGGATAGTTTTTTACGTTTTCTGTTATGACAGCAAAAAGCTGATTGTATCCAAAGTCTGTAACAGCATTTGCCAGCTGAGTCGCAGTGATTTCATTAAAGTGAGATGCACTTTCTGTTGGAACTATGCTCCAGTTGTGCGAGAGCGCCCAATCCGAATTTAGATGGATAGGCTTTTCTATGATATTTTCTAGTGAAGATATCAAGCAATTAATTAAATTAAGATCCTCAATGACAACCATGACAACTAGCTTCAAAATACCTTATTTTTATGACTTGATCTTTTGCAGGGTTAATCTGAATAGTTGGCAGGCCACCTGAGGTGTCGGGTCTTACACTATCTTTTGACTCATCACCTAGCTCTTTTGACCGAATTTCATTTCCTTGGTCTTTCACGGAACCTCCAACAAGGCTATCGAAGTCTTCATTTGCTTTTTTAAAACCACCTTCTTTTTCGTATTATTTACTTAATTTGTTTTTGATTAGCTTAGCATCTTTGAGAATATCACCTACGCTAACTTCTTGACCATTAGTGGCTGTTTTCCCAGTGTCCAATGAATTAGGCGACTGCAACTGCTGATCACCAAACTGAGCATTAGCGGACGGAATTTGTGTCTCGTTAATCCTAAGGATAAGGTTACTATTTCTGGACCCTATCCCACGCGCATGCTAAGCCATCTTTGGCTCCCAGCCGATATTCTTTGGTGTCACCCAGAGCTATAATGCCCCAGCCTAAAAGTGCCTTGCGGTACTCCTCCACAAAGATAGGCCATCCCTCCCTAGCTGCGGGAACCGTCAAAGCGCGGGCAATGCCTGCACGGATGCGATCTGAGTATGGAAGTACCAAATGTTTGAGTAAAATAGGAATAACTCCAGGATACCTAGCACCCTTGTTATCCACGTCCCAAACTGATTCAACATTCCAATTTATCTGACGCAAATCTTCCAGAATTGGTTCCTCCTCAATGCGAAGTCTAGCGGAACGCTCAGATCTCTCTTTGTCTCTCGCTCTATTGATTTCCCGTGGCCGAAGATTTTCCTTATCGGTTAGTTTAATCCGCAAACGATCATTTGCAGTTAGTTTCTCCAGCTCTTCCGTAGTTAGTGGCGGACGTGGTAAGGCAGGTTGTTTTTTGAGCATTAAAATGGGATGAACATATGCTTAATCGTATCTTCGATGATTTCATAAAGTAACGGTTCAGATAGCATACTTAAGGAATGTAGCCCTAGCTAAGTCATGAGTACGCCCCAACGTCTACAAAAACATCTCGCCAGCCATGGTCTCTGTTCGCGTCGTCATGCCGAAGACCTAATCACCTCAGGGCAAGTCCAAGTCAACGGCACCATCGTCACCCAACTCGGCACCTGTATTGATCCCGATGTGGATTGTGTTACCGTCGCCGGACAACCCCTCAAACCCACTACCTTGCGCTACTACTTAATCAATAAACCCCAAGGCTTACTCTCCACCTGTTCTGACCCCTTTGGTCGCCCAACCGTATTAACCCTACTGCCCGAAGCTGAACGCCAAGGCCTACACCCCGTCGGCCGCCTCGATCAAGATACCGAAGGCGCGTTAATTTTGACCAATGACGGTGCCTTGACCCAAAAACTTACCCATCCGAGTCACCAGCTCTGGAAAATGTATCATGTCCAAGTAAGCGGTCAACCACCAGCTGCAATCCTGAAACAGTGGCGTGCAGGAGTCCTGTTAGAAGGTAGACTAACTCTCCCAGCGCGGATACGGATTCTCAAAACGCTCGCTGCTAGCACCTGGCTCGAAGTCCAGCTTACCGAAGGACGTAACCGCCAAATCCGGCGAGTCGCCCAAATTTTGAATTTTCCTGTAGAATCATTACGAAGGGTTGCTATCGGCTCTTTACGTCTTGGTGACTTGCCTTTAGGTTCCTATCGTCATTTGACTGTCGCTCAAGTCCAAGCCCTCTCCACCGAGTCGTGACCTTCTCTATGACTGAACCCAATCCCGTCACCCTTGAAATCTTAGGACGCTTGTTCGCCAAGACTCGAGTTGAACAAAATTTTGATTTAGACGACTTGAGTGAACAACTGCGCATCCCTAAGCATTATCTCTTAGCGATCGAAGCCGGTGTAACCGACCGTTTACCAGAACCAGTCTATGTGCGGGGGTTTATTCGCAAATACGCCCAGATTTTACAGCTAGACAACAATCCCCTAGTCCAACAATTTTTCACCCGCAAAATCGAACCTATTCCGCCTATCGCCAAGCTAGATCTGAGTTACCAAGAACCCCGCAAAACTTCTCCTACCGTGAAGTGGGTCGTCTATGGGCTAGTGGCTGCCGCTTTGGTAGTTGGTTTGAGCGCAGCCGTTCGCACCTATTTACCCCAACTCGCCGTTACCCCACCACCCGAGCCGGTTACGCCCGAACCCAAAAAATCGGTTGTCCTGCCGTCCAAACCTACACCAGCGCCTGTCACTGGCATGAATCTTGCTACTGCTGTCACCGATGCCACTTGGCTGCGCGTAATTGTCGATGGCAAAAATCAATTTGAAGGCATTCTCAAAAAGGGCGAGACCCGTACTTGGCAAGCCCAAAAATCTCTCAACGTGCGCTCTGGTAATGCTGGAGCTGTCATGTTGACCTATAACAATCAACCCATTGGCCCGATGGGTAAGCCCGGTCAGCCCCTAACTCGTACGTTCGAGAAGGGCGTCACACCCGCTAAATCCTGAGGTTACTATTATCCCAAAGTTTAACTTTTTTTTATACAAACTTTCTATTTCACAGAGCGCCTCTATGCTACAATCCCTAGGACTGATGGTAGGAAAGAGTTCATGGGCTTATTTAGCCGTTTTTCTCGAGATATCGGCATTGATTTGGGAACCGCCAACACCCTAGTTTACGTGGCTGGGCGCGGTATCGTCCTTTCTGAACCCTCAGTTGTTGCGATTGACGAAATCACTAAAGCACCCATTGCAGTTGGCGAAGAAGCCAAAAAGATGCTCGGACGCACTCCTGGCAATATTCGTGCCCTACGGCCTCTGCGCGATGGGGTTATTGCCGACTTTGAAACCGCAGAACTGATGCTTAAACACTTTATCCGTCAGGTCACGGAAGGCACTAATTTTATTCAGCCCCGCATTGTAATCGGCATTCCTTCGGGAGTTACTGGAGTCGAACGTCGGGCTGTTATGGATGCAGCCTTACAAGCTGGCGCTCGGGAAGTTTTTTTGGTAGATGAACCTGTCGCTGCTGCCATTGGCGCAGGACTGCCTGTATCCGAACCCACAGGCACAATGATCGTAGATATCGGTGGCGGAACCACTGAAGTTGCTGTACTTTCCTTAAAAGGAATTGTCTTGTCCGAATCAGTGCGGGTTGCTGGAGATGAACTCAACGATGCCATCACCCAATATCTCAAAAAAGTTCATAACCTGACGATTGGTGAGAGAACCTCCGAGGATATCAAAATTCAAATTGGTTCGGCTTATCCTAGTCGTGGGGAAGAGCCCAAAATGCAGGTACGTGGCTTACATCTACTATCTGGTTTGCCACGAACTGTGACCATCAATGCAGGTGAGATTCGCGAAAGCATGACTGAACCCTTAGCGGTCATTGTCGAAGCTGTCAAGCGTACCCTAGAGCGCACCCCGCCCGAACTCGCAGCGGACATTATTGACCGAGGCGTGATGCTCGCAGGTGGCGGCGCGTTATTGCGTGGGCTAGATTCCTTGATCTCTCATGAAACTGGCATTGTTGTTCACATAGCCGAAGACCCGCTAAGTTGTGTAGTACTCGGAACAGGACAAGTAGTTGAGAATTTCAAAAGCCTATCACGGGTTCTCAGCAGCAGTTTTCGGGGTAACAAAGATTAATTAGCATGACTAATTTCCTAGTGACAGACCTATGCTAAGAGAAGGTATACGACGGTGGTGGACACGCTACCCATGGCAAACAATTCTTGTCATGACGCTACTCGCAGGTGCATTTTGGTTACGCCAAGCTCAAGTGCCTTGGCTTGCTGAAGCTTGGTATTGGCTAAACTGGCCAGTCTTAGGCTTGACAGGTAGCCAACCTCCCGTCTTGACGAACCATCGCCTTGATGAACTTCAGGGTCAGATTTCTAGTTTGCAGCAGGAAAATCTAAAACTACGCTCACTGCTCAATTTACCAGCTGCGAACCTGAGCCAACCAGTTGCTGCCGAAATTATCGGGCGTAATGGTGATCATTGGTGGCAACAAGTGATTATCAATCGCGGGAGCGCTGATGGTATCGAAGAAGGTTCTCCTGTACTAGCTCCGGGCGGTTTGATTGGCGAAATCACTCAGGTTGCCGATCACGCGGCGCGGGTACGGTTGATCAGTGATCCGCGTAGTCGGATTGGGGTGATGATCGGACGAACTGGAGCCATGGGCATTCTCGTCGGTCAGTACAAAAACGAAGCCGCCCTAGAATTTTTTGATAGTCAAACTCAGGTAAGAATTGGGGATCTGATCGTTACTTCTGGCCTGAGTTCACGCTTTCCTCCTAATCTGGTGGTGGGCAAAATCAAATCTCCACCAGATAAGCAAGCTCAGCCCATGCGCGTTAAGGTCAGTTTTACGGCACCAATGGATGGACTACAGTGGGTTTCTGTTTACCCTAAATTACCGACAACGCCCCCATTATCAGAACCACAAGCCGATGTCCCTGCGCAAACCCTTCCCTAGTCAGCATTGGTTGGGCTGGTTTGGCACGGGTGTCTCAGCCTTGGTCGCACTTTGGGCGCAGTGGTTACTATTACCGGGCTTAGCTTTAGCGGGAGCAGCCGTAGATTGGGCCGTAGTCTGGGTGGTCTGCTGGAGTTACCAACGTTCTTGGTGGTCAGCAGGTTTGGGAGGATTGATTATGGGCTTATTGTGGGATAGTGTCACAGCCCCCTTGCCCTCTCATGTGCCGGGATTAGTGTTAGCTGGTTTATTGACGGTGCGTTTACGGGGATATCGGTTATTGCGGTCAGACCCCTTAGCCGTCGGGTTGCTAGCCTTTGCGATGGCGGTGATCCAAGAAACCTGTATGGCACTTCAATTTGTGGCCTTGGGTAATGGCAATGTCCAAGAAATCTGGGCGCATCACCAAAAAGTCAGCTTGGCCTCGGGTTTATTAGCGAGCCTATGGACGCCTTTGGCATGGTGGCTGCTCCATACGTGGTGGAAAAAAACCGATACCTTAGGTTAGTTTGACGCTTACTAAAGTGTGGGCTAGGGTAAAGCTGCTGATAGGAGACACACTTATGTTTGCTACTGCTGTTGATGCGCGTCAAATTTTTGGGATTATCGCATTAGGTTTGGGTCTGAGTATGGTAGTGAGCAGTGCAGTCAGCTCCAATCATTCTCAGCCATCCCAGATTTATCATGCCACCCCTAGCTATGGCAGTTTACCTTTACAGTTTGAGCCTAATCTTGGTCAGGCTGATGCCCAGATTAAATTTTTAGCGCGGGGTCAAAATTACAACTTGTTACTATCAGCAACCCGCGCAGTTATGATCTTAAAGCAAGAGCAGAATAGGTCGGCAATAGTAGGATTTGAGCTGATTGGGGCTAACTCGGGCGCAATAATTCAGGGCAAAGGTAAAAGCTCTAGTGTAATCAATATTTTGCATGGTGATCATGCGAGCCATGTGCAGCCTTATACCCAAGTCGAAGTCAAAGCAATTTATCCTAATATTGATCTGGTTTATTATGGTAATCCCCAACATTTAGAATATGACTTCCGACTTGCCGCTCATACTAATCCGCACAAAATTCGGATGCATTGGACAGGTATACAAGCTGTCAGTGTAGATCAACAAGGTAACTTACATCTACAAACTTCAGCCGGAGAAATCCAGCAACCTCGACCGCTAGCCTACCAAATGATTGCCGGACAACGTCAAGATATCACTGTGAGTTATCAGGTTGATCATGATCACAAAATCGGGTTTATCGTAGGTGACTACGACCCGACAAAGCCTTTAGTTATTGACCCAGTGTTGAGTTATTCGACCTATTTGGGTGGTAGTAATACAGATGCAGGCTATGGGATTGCCGTCGATACGCAAGGACAAACCTACATCACAGGAACGACACTCTCCCCTGATTTTCCGGTAACGGGTCGTGGTAGCGATCTTACATTTAATGGGAATACAGATATTTTTGTGGCTAAACTCAATGCTCAGGGGACGGCCTTAATTTATGCCACTTATTTAGGCGGTAGTGAGGATGATACACCTGGTATTCTAGGTAGTATCGCTGTTGATCAAGCGGGTAATACCTATCTCACGGGCGACACCCAGTCTAATGATTTTCCTACTACCTTAGGTGCTTTGGATCGGACAATATCCCAGGGCGATACCGATGCTTTTGTGGTTAAACTTAATTCAATAGGTGGTTTAGTTTATGGAACTTATCTAGGTGGTAGCCAACTTGAAGAAAGTGGTGGGTTAACAGTTGATAAAGCTGGGCAAGTTTATGCAACGGGTGACACTTACTCGACGGATTTTCCAGTTACAGCAGGTGCTTTACGAACCCAAGGAACGGGTAGTTTTCGCACGGATATCTATGTGACTAAACTTAATGCAACAGGCACTGCTTTGATCTATTCGACCTTTTTGGGAGGCTCCAATTATAATTACTTTAGTAGTATCGCCATTGATCAACAAGGCTCTGCCTATGTTACAGGCAAGACGTTTTCACCTGACTTTCCAACAACGCCGGGTGCTTTTGCTCCTGCTACCAGCAATAATGTTTATTTTGGTGATGGATTTGTGAGTAAACTCAATCCGACAGGCAGTCATCTTATCTATTCCACTTATCTAGCGGGTAGTGGTCAGGATTCACCAACGGGTATTGCTGTTGATAAGTCGGGCAATGCTTACATAACAGGTAATACGGTATCTCCAGATTTCCCAGTAACTGCTGGTGCTTTTGATACAAGTTATGGGACATTTGGCTCATTTGGTGATGCGTTTATTACTAAATTGAATAGTGTAGGTAGTGCTTTGGTTTATTCGTCTTATTTGGGTGGTAATGGTAGTGATGATGGACGTGCTATTGCCTTAGACCGTTTTGGCAATGCCTATCTGACGGGCTACACCGATGGGTCTTTTCCAATAACAACCAATGCCCTAGATCCTAGTTATAATGGTGCCTTTGATGCTTTTGTTACGGTTTTTAATAACGTGGGCAGTAAGTTACTCTATTCATCCTATTTGGGTAGCACTAGTACGGATACCGGCTATGGCATTGCCGTCGATCCAAAGGGTAATATTTATGTGACTGGCAACACGACGGCTGCTGATTTCCCGGTCACAGGAACTAGCTCTTATCAAGGTAAATCTGATGCTTTTGTAACCAAGATTCAATTATTACCTAAGCCCTAGCTATTTATCACTTTTCTGACTAAGAAAATAGGTCAAAGAAGCAATTACCAGAGCAATAGCCGCGCCTAATGGCAATAAATCAAGTTTGCCATCCCAGGTCACCACTTGACCCAAAAATAGAACACCCATGACGACAATGGTCACGGCCGTGAGTTTGCTCTTGAGGGCATCCAGACTTTTAATTTGTATCCAAGCGGGAACAGGAATCTGGTCATCAATAAATAGCTCATATAACCCTAGGGCAATAATATAAAAAACCGTTCCTAATAGAAATAAATCGACCACTTCAATAAATCCGAGGGCGAGGATTTTTGCACCCTTGCTACTCACATCACCTTCGATGGCTTTAATAATCAACTGCACTGAGCGTAACCCGCCATAAATTAGAAGCGTGGTAGCTCCGAGAAACGAACCAATCACGGCAATGATCACCAAAAAGCGGCTGGAAGCGAGGATTTGACGTAGCATAATCCTCTAATTTTAAGCGTGGTTTTCAGTTTAGGGCATAAACTTTGACTGGTTTTGCTCCATAGCGTACCGTCCAGTCTTGACTAAAGTCTTGGCTAAGGGGCTGATTTCCAAAGCGGGTCAAGGCCGGAAATAAGCTGTGATAGCGGTTATCGCCGACCAAGATTAGCCAACTCTGGCTATGTGGAACTGCAAATTGACTAGCGGCTAGCTTTTGCACAGGCCAATGACTGTAATAAACCACTAGCGGACTATCGGTATAAAGCATTCCTGGGTTTTGGGTGCGCAACCAGTTACCTGCTTTTACGGAAGGCTGATTTAAGATTACCCAATGTGGCCATTGTTGGAGGTAATAACGATTTAATGAGACTAAGGGTAATAAAGCAAGCAAGGTTAACCCCGACCATTTTTGTAATAAAGAACGACTACTAAGTAACAATAAGGGAATCAGTTGTAAGTAATAACGTGGTGAGCCAGTTAATTGTCCTGTTGCTACTAAACTGACAATTAATAGCCCATAGCCTAGACTAAGCCAGGTGCACAACTTTTCTAGTTCTGATAATTTAGGCCAGCGTAATAAAGCTAATCCGGCAAGCCCTAGGGGAATACCCAAAACTCCGGCTGAGTAGCGCCATAAATATTGCACCTGTTGGGTTGTAGTCAAGTTTCCATGATCCACTTTGGCCCAAGCCGCAGTGGTCGTCAGTGTCCCTAAGCCCCACTGTTGAATCAGGATTACCGCCATAACTAAAAGCAGCCACCAGCGCAACGATTGTTTATGGTAAAAATCCCAAATCAGCACCCCCAAAATCACAGGCCATGTACCCCGATCCGTGAGCATAGCCAGCGTCCAAGCCATGCTAATCGCCACTTCCCTACGCCAACCATCACCAGTATCCGAAGTACGATCCCAGGCCCAGAGTCCGACTAACAAAAAAAATACTGCCCAAGGTTCAGCCACTGGCAAACTGCCTGTGAGGATAGTCACGGGATTTAACAAAAATAAAACGGCGACACCCCAGCCACCCCAGCGATACAAACCGAGTGCGGTCAATAACATGACGCTAGCGGCGGTGATTTGTAGGGCTGGCAAATTGTATAGCCCAGTCAAGCCCAGTACACAGCCATAGATCCAATGCACCACTGGCAAAAATGCAGCGTGACCTGCAAGGGGGTCACGATAATCACCCGTTACCCAGCCATGGGCACTGACCAACCAGTGATGATAACTATCTTCCCAGGCTAATCCTAAGTGAATACGCTGCTGTACTAGCTTGGCAGCCAAGAGACAGACTGCCAAAAAAAGTCCTCCCTCACCCCACACTTGCCAACGCAATGGGGTCGTGCGTGCCATCTATTTCTGGAGCTTTTGCAGCGCATTGAGAACTTCACCGCTATGACCAAAGGGATTGACCGCAACAAATACTTGCCGCAGTACGCCCTTAGGATCAATCAGATAAGTATTGCGCGAACCGCCCGGTGCATCGTAAGCCTGCCCGACTTTACCTGTGGTATCCGAGAGCAAGGGAAAAGTTAGTCCTTCATGGTTACAAAATCCCTTATGGCTCTCTAAATTATCCATACTCACACCAATGACTTGGGCTTTCATGGTCTGGAATTTGGGTAAATCATTTTGGAACTGCCGCGCTTCAATCGTGCAACCACCCGTGTAATCAGCCGGATAAAAATAAAGCACCAGCCATTTACCCGCAAAATCCTGCAACTTTACGGCTTTACCCACCGTCCCAGGTAAGGTAAAAGCCGGAGCAGGTTTGCCCACCTGAGGTAAGGCATAAACGGGGATTGCACTCAAAAAACTAACCAGTAACGCGCTAATGAGGGTTTTATTCATGTCATTTCTCGCAGCCAAACGATTTCCAGTGTATCTTCCCTCGACAAAATCCCCAAATTTGCGCACAGTATGTTCAGGTCTAGCCAGATCAATAATGCTCGGATCACGACGTATCATTTTGTTTTTGTTACTCTTCACGCTCGCCCCAGTCCAAGCGAGTACCGAAACTAACCCTTGGAAAGCACTTTCCTTTCCAGTTGAGCAGTTTGTGCGGGTGTCTTCACCCTTTGGTTGGCGGACTAATGCGATGGGCGGTAATGGCACAGAGTTTCATGCAGGACTTGATCTCAAGGCTCCTGAGGGAGCTAATGTTCGCGCTTGGGCGGCTGGGATGGTCACCGAAGCGGCTTTTGAGCACGGCTGTGGCTGGCATATCATTATTAATTCATCCCCTTGGACGCATACTTACTGTCATCTCAGCCTGATGGGGGTGCAAGTGGGTGACACCGTACAAACTGGGCAAATTATCGGGGCGGTGGGTGCAACAGGACGAGCAACGGGGCCACACTTACATTGGGCATTGCGCTACAACGGCGAGCTTGTTGATCCTTATCCTGTGTTGCTGCAAATGCAACAGGCTTGGCAGGAGTGAGCAGTTCCATATGTTACGCTTCAACCGACTAACAATCCCATGCCTTGTGATTATACGGGCTTTGGCTGGAGCATTTTTTTTGGGACACTACATAGTTCTCTAGCCTCAAATAAGCTCGCTGCTGGAGTGCACCCTTCAGGTGAGACAGTCTTCTGGCCTTCTTAAGTGGCTTTACTTGTCAGACTTATCTCAGGCTTGATTCTTTCCTCGAATTCGATTGGTGGCAGATAGCCAAGCGATGAATGCAATCTCTTGCGATTATA
>JBBRQP010000081.1:0-12803 GCA_038226175.1 Gloeobacterales cyanobacterium | reverse complement strand
TGCGCGAACCACTGCTCTAGCGAGGACAGATGGGCAAAATCTAATAAGTCCTCCCCCAAAGTTTCTAACTCGACTAAGGATAACTGTTCCACTTGCTGTTGGATGGGCGTGGGCAAAGTACCAACCCGTCGGGTTAATTGTCTGAGGATTAGACGAATTTCACTCTGCCGACCTTCTTGCCGACCGCGTTCAAGTCCTTGTTCTATGCCTTGCTCAAGTCCAACTAGTGACAATCTGCATCACTTGTACCTGCTCCACTGCCCTTATCCTACTCAACTCTTCGGTAAACTGCTCCTGCTCTTGAATATCAAGTCGTAAATAAGTATCAATAAACCCTGATAGCAACTGCATCCGCGCTGGGTCTAAGTGTAATGTTGCCAGTAATCTCAAACACTCCAATTTCACCTGAGCGCGCTCCTCAGGCAAAATGCTCATTTTACTCATCAACGCACTAGCCACCGGATTAGACCGCTGTAAAAAGTCTCGCCCATTTAAGCCATTGAGCTGAATCACCCGATAGTGAAAGTCAAGTACAGGAAACTCAAGCGTGAAGCTAGTGGGTTCTGAACGCAAGGGCTGATCAAAAGAAAACAGCACAATCGGGTACACAGGGATACCATGCTTCTCATATAAGCGCATAAAGTACCGGAACATGCGCTCGGCAAAGTCAGACTTGGCAGTAGCTTGATTTTCCACATGCAATAAAAAGAAGGTCTCTGGACTAAGACTCGGCGCGGCGGTAAAAGGACATTTTGTAGAAAGCGGGCTTTGACGACAATATCAAGGAGTTTCTTTTCTCCGAGGGGCATATCGGTAAAGAACTCTTGTTCGAGAAAGACTAGCGAGTCAGGCTCTAAGTAGGCGAGGACTTCAGAAAAGAACAGGGCGAGGAAGTCCAATGAAGAACGTTGATAGGAGTTGTTTGAAGAGTGGGTCATGGTCAATACTCATGAGTTTGACTATAGGTCTTGGTAGTTATTGATGAGCAATCTTCACAATGTAACTCTGTGCGACTTACAAAAAAACCTCTAGCTGATGAAGAGGTTTTTTTGCAGTCTTTCAATAGGCATGTTCAGATTTCAGTGCAGGTTCCGCCAGCCGCTTCGATCTTGGCTCTGGCACTCGCAGTGAAATGGGTCGCAGTTACATGGAGCGCAACTGTGATTTCGCCATTACCCAAAACGCGCAAAGAACCTTTTTTGGGAGCTAAACGAGCTTTGATGAGCAGTGCATGATCAACCTGGGTACCCGCAGGTAATTGGGCTAGACGGTCAATACTTACTTCGGCAGGAGTAATATGGTTGGGATTGGTGAAATGGCTGAGTTTTGGCAAACGGCGATACAAAGGCGTTTGTCCCCCCTCAAAACCAGGACGGACACCACCACCGGAACGGCAATTTTGACCACGCATCCCTCTACCGCTGGTCTTACCCTGACCGGCACTGTGACCGCGTCCAACGCGTTTTTTCGGAACTAAGCGGGCACCCTCTTGGGGTATAGCATCGATAAGTCTCACGGTCAAAACTCCTTAAGGCAGTAGCGCACAAATTATAAATGTAATCTAAACCCTGCCCCAAAGACAAGGTGTTTAGGCAAAAAGTTTGGTTATTTTAGTGAGGAGTGTAGGTTAAGCAAGAAGAGGTGTGCCATACTAAAGGAACCCTTTGTTTTTCCCTTAGGAGGAAACCCCTTGGTTCAGGCTATAGACAATATCGGTTTTACCCGCGAAGATTTTGAGCGTTTGCTATCCCAGTATGACTATCATTTTAGTCCTGGCGATATTGTACGCGGTACGGTGTTTAGCCTAGAACCACGGGGCGCACTGATTGATATCGGTGCAAAAACAGCAGCATTTTTACCCCTTCAAGAAATGTCTATCAATCGGGTGACTAATCCCGAAGAAGTGGTTAATGAAGGCGATGTCCGCGAATTTTTTATCCTCACCGAAGAAAATGAAGAAGGTCAGTTAACCCTCTCAATTCGTCGTCTCGAATACATGAAGGCTTGGGAACGGGTACGCGCCTTGCAGGCCTCTGATGAAACCGTCCGCGCCAAAATCTTTGCTGTTAACCGGGGCGGTGCCTTGGTACGGATCGAGGGTTTGCGTGGCTTTATCCCTGGCTCACACCTCAGTACCAAAGAGCCTAAAGAAGAACTGATTGACCAAGAACTACCCCTCAAGTTCTTGGAAGTAGACGAAGAGCGCAACCGCTTGGTACTCTCTCATCGTCGGGCACTTGTCGAACGTCGCATGAACAAACTCGAACAACACCAAGTGGTAATCGGGCGCGTTCGCGGTATCAAGCCCTATGGTGCATTTATTGATATTGGTGGTGTATCAGGTCTCTTGCATATCTCCGAGATTTCCCATGACCACATCGAAACACCTCATAGTGTCTTTAATGTCGGTGATGAAATCAAAGTCATGGTTATTGACCTTGATGCCGAACGGGGACGCATTTCGTTGTCAACCAAACAACTCGAAGAAACACCCGGCGAAATGGTCACAGATTCTCAAGCTGTATTTGCGACAGCTGAAGACCGGGCTGAACGCTTCCGCCAGAGACTATTAGAAGAGCAGGAAGCTGCCGCTAATGTCACGGCTGAAGAAGAAGCTGAACTCCCAGACGCTACGGAATAGTTCGTGGAAACTTTTTTACGCGCCGCCCAAATCGCCCTTGGTGGTTTGGTACTCGGCGCGTTTTTAATTGCGTTTGCTTATCTAACTAAGCAACCTTGGCGTTTTAAGGCAGTGGGTTACACCAGCTTCTTGGGTGTGCTGACAGCAGGCTTGTTTGCACTGACAGTTACCCCTCTGACCCGTCCCAAGATCCAAGGGGCAAAACCCTATCAAGTAATTTTTGACCGGGGGCGCAATCGCGTTGTGATTTCAGTTGCACCGCAGATCCAACCTAAAGAATTAGAAGCCACGCTGCAACAAGCCCGTGCTCAGCTAGTTTCCTCAGGTCGCAGCTCAGGTGGTGCTGCCCTAGCTAATTTTGAAATCGTGGCGCGTACCTTGGTCAGTGTCGAACCGGGAGTTTCTCAAGTTATTACTCTCGGGCGTTTAGAGATCCCTCTTACCTCGTCGGTTAATGAAACCGGTAAAGTAAAACTAGAATCCTTTAATGTGCTGAAAACAGCTTTAGCCAAGCAGCCCATCAAATAGCACAGTCTATAAACCGCTAGACCTTAAGTTGCGCGTGTTTTCCCCTTATGATAAGTAAGCACAGACACACCCTACCATGCTCACTGCCTACACCCGCATTGCCGGAGAAGACCAAAAACAATTTGCCAGTGAACACCCATCGGTTAACCCAGCCCAATTCAACGATGTTTTAGGAACCTATCCGGTCACCCCCAAAGACGGCGTTCGCGAAGCCTGCCTCGCTGCCAAAGCAGCTTTACCCGCTTGGCGACAGCTGCCAGCACCTTTGCGGGGCAATCTAATTTATAACTTGGGTCTATTGCTTACACAAAATAAGACTGTTTTGGCGCAGTGGTTAACCCGTGAAGTCGGTAAGCCTTATCGTGAAGCCCTCGGTTCGGTACAAGAAGCGATTGATACGTGCCAATTTTTTGTTAGCGAAGGCCGCCGTCTCTATGGCCAGACAATTCCTAGCGAGATGTCTAATAAAAAACTTTTTACCTATCGTCGTCCCTTGGGCGTATGCGGCATTATTACAGCCGGCAATTTTCCGATAGCAGTTCCGGCTTGGTATGTGATCCCGGCCTTGTTATGTGGGAATACGATAGTTTGGAAGCCCTCCGAAGATAGTCCGATCTTGTCCTATTTTTTCTGTCAACTCATCGAAAAAGCGGGTTTTCCACCGGGTGTCTTTAATCTGATCCTGGGTGATGGCGCAACCACAGGACAAGCCCTAGTCGATATGGTCGAGGAGGGCTTAGTCGATAAATTAGGCTTCACGGGTTCTACAGAAATCGGCAAAAAAATTGGTGCCGTAGCCGGGGGTAATCTTCAAGTCGCTTGTCTAGAGTTAGGCGGCAAAAACCCCCTTGTAGTCACTGAAAACGCTAACTTGGATTTAGCTATAGATGGCGCTCTGTGGTCAGCCTTTGGTACCGCTGGACAACGGTGTACCTCCCTGGGCGTCTTGATCCTCCAAGAAAAAATTTATGACACATTTGTTAGCCGCTTGGTGCAGCGCACCCAAGAACTAGTAATTGGTGACCCGATGGCTCCAGAAATCACCTATGGACCGTTGATCTCTGAGCGCTTTCTCCATAACTTTTTGGCCTGTCAAAAAAACTATATCAAGCCCCATCATCACCATCTCACCCCAAGCCAAGGGCAAATTACTAGCGCTAATCCTTGGCCTAATTTCCGGGGTGACCCGGATGCGGGTTACTTTGCTCATCCGACGCTTGTGGCTGGCGTGACCCTAGAGGATGACCTCTATAAGGAAGAAACCTTTGGCCCGATGGCAATCGTTGTCAAATATCAAGACCTCGAAGAAGCCTTAGTTTGGTCTAATCGTCATGGCTATGGCTTAAGCGGGGCAATTTATACCCGTAATCCAGCCGAGGCTTTCTACTTCCAAGAGAATGTGACGGCGGGGATGGTCAGTATCAATAACACGACTAGTGGCGCCGAAGCCCACATGCCCTTTGGTGGTAATGGACGCTCAGGCAATGGTTCGCGGCAATCAGGAATCTGGGTTTTAGACCAGTTCACCCGTTGGCAAGGGGTCAATTGGGATTATTCTGACCAGTTACAACTCGCGCAAATTGATACGGTTTATGCCGCTGGCGATCACACCTTCCGCTTGCCTGATGTCTGATATCGATGAAAAAGCGCATTCTTTGCCTTAGTAATGGTCATGGAGAGGATGCGATTGCCGTCGTTATTCTCAAGGCTCTTCAAGCCTATGACGTAGAACTAACAGCTTTGCCTATTGTTGGTGAAGGGACTGCTTACAAAAATTTAGGCATCCCGATTATTGGTCCGACCCAAACCATGCCCTCAGGCGGCTTTATCTATATGGATTTGCGGCAACTCTGGCAAGACCTCAAACAAGGCTTAGGCAGTTTGACCTTAAAACAATTAGCAACCATTAAAGCTATTGCCGCAACTACAGATCTGGTGTTAGCCGTAGGAGATATCGTTGTCCAGCTTGCAGCCCGTTATATGCAATGCCCCTATGTATTTATTGGGACAGCCAAATCTGACTATTATCTTTATGGTAAGCCCTCGGTTTTTTTACCGTGGGAACGCTGGATGATGCGTGATCCTGCGTGCCTGGCGGTCTATCCGCGTGACCGGATTACCACCGAAAACCTAGGGCAACTCGGCATTACCTGTGCGCATGACTTGGGTAATCCGATGATGGATGGTTTAGAACCCCAGGGTTTTGACTGGCACCAGCTTGATCTTCGACCAACTCAGCAGGTGATCACGATATTACCGGGTTCGCGCCCCCCAGAAGCCTATCGTAATTTTGGTCAACTATTGACAGCTATTACTTATCTACAACAACTGCCAGCTTCTCTAAAAATAGTGGCGGCACTAGCCCCCTCCGTACGTGATCAAGCCTTAATCCAAGCTCTCGCAGAATTTGGCTGGTCTTATCAACAAATCAGCACGCATCTTGCTCGAATCGATCATACAAATTGGCAAGTCTATCTGGTATGGCAAGCTTTTAATGACTGCTTGCAAAGAGCTGATCTCGTACTGGCGATGGCAGGCACGGCAACTGAGCAAGCTGTGGGTCTAGGTAAACCAGTCATTACGTTTCCTGGTCTCGGCCCTCAGTTTAATGAACGCTTTGCTGAAGCCCAAACTCGGCTTTTAGGCGTATCGGTGACTTTGGTGGCTAAACCCGAAACGATAACGGCAACGGCGACCAATCTATTGACCAATCAGACTCTACGCGCACAGATTGCTATGAATGGCCTAGAGCGCATGGGGCAACCGGGAGCAGCGCAACGTATTGCTGCCCATATGATGAAAGTAAGTCACTGAAAACCCATGTATCGTTGTCCGAGTTGCTGGCAGGATTTTTTAACTCGCTTTGAGCCGTGTCCGGGCTGTAGCGAGCAAGTCGTCAAACAAACCCGTTCGCGTCGGGCTCGCGAACGGCGGCGTACCTATGATCCGATTGGGCAAATTGAAAGTTCAGAATTTTGGAATCTTTGGCGGTTATACTCGGCCTGTCCTTGCTGTGGTGATGCTTGGGGTCAAAAAAGCATGATTAGCCTTGATCACATCATTCCTTTAGCCCGAGGTGGCCCCAATAATGGTGAAAATGTCCAACCGTTATGTCAACGTTGTAATCTCTGGAAAAGCATCCATATTATTTATTTTGACCGAGCATTTAAGGGTCAAGCTGCGGCCTTACCACAGATATTATGGCCCTATTGGCAACCCCAACCCGCTGATCCACAGATTAGCTTGATGGAGATTTTACCGAATGTTGACTTGCGTTATCCTCAAGCCACAGCCCAACAGTTAGAGGCCATTACCACTAGTCTGACCCAAAAGGCGAGTAAAGGTCGGTCTCTAGAGTGTGACGACTCCCGACGTTGAGGCTGGGCATAGCGTACGGGGCTGACAGCGCAAAAGCTAAGCTCAGTGCCGTGAAAGTAGCTTAATCAAAGTTAGAATCGCCCATCACTCTGCAATTCTTCGACAACATTTTGATAATCTGATTTAGCTTCCTGAGCACTTTTACTCTGCCATTGATAACTCGCTGTACCTTCTAATGCTGCACGTTCATGAGCTTTGTAGCTACGGATAAAAGTCTGAAAAACTGGAATCCCTAGTTCTTGCAGGGTTTTTTGGGCTTCTAGGACTTCTTGCACACTGCGCGGGTCAACTCGAGTCAGAAGTACGCGATGGGCAACCCCTGAGGGTGTGACCGCACGCCGGATAGTTTCAATCAAAATCGCTAAATCCATCGGAGCTGGTGGCGTGGGTAAAACTAAATAGTCAGCCGCCGGAATCACCGCAGCCAGCGCGGCTGACCCCAGAGCAGGTGGTGTATCAACCACCAAGATCTCGTAGCCCGTCACAGTTCGTAATTGCCCCAAAAGTTGCGGATTATTTTCTTGGGCTAGGTCAAAACCCAAACCTTTTTCACTGCGCCCTGCCCACCAAGTCGCTGATCCTTGGGGGTCGGCATCTACGAGTAAGACCCGCTGCTGTTGCGCCAGCATCGCTGCTAGATTAACGGCAGTCGTAGTTTTGCCCACGCCGCCTTTACCGTTGAGGATGGCCAAAATCTTGGGAGGCTTCATCTAGGCGACACAGCAAACATGGTGCCAGTTGCCTGCTTTGTCACGGCAATAATAGCAGCCATCCCACCATGTACACGATCCCAAAGCCTCAGGTAAAGCATCATCTTGCAATAACTCAGAGACTTCATCGCGGCGGTCAATCACTTGCTGGCGGTGTATCCCGTCCAAAATCTTTTGTAGATCCTTAGAGACCAGCTTTGCTTCTTGGATGTTCATTTGCTTCACACTTTAGCCAAATACTCCCTACCTAAATAATGACAGATTTAGCTAACTGTAATTGTTAAAAAATACAACATATGTCCTAGGAAGGAGACCAGCCAATGTGAGCAAGGCTTCAGGTATCATGCAAGAAGTGGCTTCCCAAAGAGATGGTTTTTATGTCCGTTGACCGCCAAGCAATTTTAGACGTTTTACGCCCTGTCCAAGACCCAGAATTACGGCGCTCACTCGTCGAGTTAAATATGATTCGTAATGTGGAAGTACGCGATGGCGCGGTCAAATTTACGCTAGTTTTGACCACGCCAGCCTGTCCCTTGCGCGAGATGATCATTGATGATTGCAAAAAAGCCGTACGTACGCTCGGTGATTTTCCAAATATTGAGATCACGGTTACCGCCGAAACCCCGCAAGCTAAGCCCTTACCTGGTAAACAGGGTATACCAGGGGTCAAAAACATTATTGCTGTCTCGAGTGGTAAAGGCGGCGTGGGCAAATCGACTATCGCGGTCAATCTGGCGGTCGCCCTTGCCCAAAAAGGAGCTTTAGTTGGCTTGATGGATGCCGATATTTATGGGCCTAATGCGCCACAAATGCTCGGCTTGCAAGGTCAACGGGCAGTGGTCAAACCGGGTCCTAATGGTGACGTGGTCGAACCGCTATATAACTATGGCGTGAAGCTGGTTTCGATGGCTTTTTTGATTGATGCCGACCAAGCAGTGGTCTGGCGTGGGCCGATGCTCAATGGCATGGTGCGTAATTTTTTGTACCAAACTACCTGGGGTGAGCTAGATTATCTGATTGTCGATATGCCGCCCGGTACCGGGGATGTACAACTAACCTTGACTCAGTCAGTACCCATTGCCGGAGCGATTATTGTCACGACTCCTCAGCAAGTCGCTTTGCTGGATGCCCGTCGTGGTCTACGGATGTTTCAACAAATGCACGTCCCGGTCATGGGTCTCGTCGAAAATATGAGTTATTTTGTGCCGCCCAATCACCCGGATGAAAAATATTTTATTTTTGGTGAAGATGGTGCCCAACGGTTAGCAAGCGATATTGGCGTACCATTACTCGGACAAATTCCTCTCGAAATTCCTGTGCGCATCGGTGGCGATCAAGGGATTCCTGTGACTGTGGGTGAACCAGATTCTTTGACTGCTGGTGCATTTCGGACACTTGCCGGACGGGTAGCTGGCTTAGTTTCGATCGCTGCTTTGGCCTAAAGCCTCCGGTAAAGGATGGCTAAATAGTGCTTCAATAAAGATAGAGAACCCTTAGAGGCGGTCATGACAGAACTTGTGTCGGAAACCATGCAGCTTGCCCAGCAAGGTTATTCAGAATTTATTGAAACGGTCATCTCCACACTCGGCGAAGACCCACACCAATTAGAAATTGAAGCCCCCCAAAAGGCTTGGCGTTTTCGCTATGGCACTGCTGATGTTTTTGTATATCTGACGGGAGAAACCGAAGATAGTGCGCTCCTAGTTTGGTCACCCGTGATCACACTACCAGTTAAAGATGATGTCGGTTTGATGCGCTTTTTACTCGAAAAAAATTGGTGGAGCGACACCATGGAAGCTAGTTTCTGCATCCGTGAGGATAAGGTTGTGCTTAGTACCAGCCGCACTTTGACCGATCTCAATCCTGGGGAAGTCTCTCGTGCGATTACGATTGTGGCCAGCCTTGCTGATGAGTACGACGAGATTTTGATTGAAAAATTTAACTAAGGGCAAATTAACTGGCTACATCAATAATCATTAAAGTGTATCCTTTGCTACTGGACGCTACTACTTGAATATCCTAGGATGACGCTGTTCAGGATTTAGGATCCCTAATGTTACACCGTCATTTGTTGCTAGCGGCTTGTGCTGCTTTTATTTCTTTGTTGTCTACAACACAAGCAGCTCCGGTCGCTGATGCCCGCGCTGGCATTGCCAATCAAGTCAAAACCATTGATCCAGCTAAATTACCCTATGAAGCGCAAGACTGGATTGGGGTAAAGGTTCTCAACGCACTACCTCGCAATCCGGGTGCACAAGTAGTACCTGAACTAGCTACGCCCGAGACGACTCCTAATGAACAAACCGATTTTGCCCGTCCTCGGCCGCATCGTCCTTTAGTTTCTTTTCCAGGTGTGCCTGGGTCTGGTTTAGAGCCACCCGATCCATATATCGCTGCTGGGCCGAGTGATGTTATTGTCTCGACCAACAGTGGCTTTCAGGTCTACACCAAGGGTGGTGCCAAAATAGGTGGTCAACTGGGTACTAAGAGCTTTTTTGGGGTGCCTTCTAATTACAACATCGTCTCTGACCCGAAGTTTATTTATGATTGGCAGTCTGGTCGCTACTTTGGGGTTGAGATTGGCTACAGCAATAATTCCAATATTGGGTCTTGGTTTGTAGTGGTTTCTGATACCAGTAATGCGAGTGGTACTTGGAAAACCTACCGCATCGATGAAAGTGGCCTGTTGCCTGACTATCCCGGCTTGGGCTATTGCGGTGACAAAATCATGCTCGCTGCTAACAATTTTAATGGCGCTGGCACCAGCTTTAAAGGCACAGTTGCGGTGGCGCTCAATAAATCCCAACTTTTGTCTGGCTCAAGTTCGCTTAATTACACGATCTTTGGTAGTAGTGGCGGTCTCAAGGATAGTGCGAATAAGCAGATTTTCACGATCCAACCTGCTAAATCTCTGAGTGTGACCAATACCTGTCATTTGGCCTCAGTTAATGGCACCTCTAGCGCCAAAGTTCAGCTTTATCAAGTCACTGGCGTACCCACCAATAGTGCTAATGCGACCTTGACGACCAGTAGTAATCTGGCAATCAATGCCATCAGCTCCGTCGTCAGCGCCCAACAACCCGGAACCACCAAAAAAGTGGCTGCAGGAGATAATCGCACCTTAGATGTAGCTTATCGGGATGGTAATCTCTGGACAACATTTAATAATGGCTGCACCTTTAGTGGCACAAAATATGACTGTGCGAGACTTCTGGGCTTATCAGGTGTCGATACGTCGCCTGCGATCTTGTCTGACAGCAGCTATGGGGGAAGTGGTTACTACTACACCTACCCTGCCGTCAGCATTGATAGTAGTGGTTGTGCTGGGGTGGTTTTCACGCGGATGAGCAAAACCAACAATGAGTATCCCAGTTTACGTTACGGTTCCTATTGCCAGGGTGCTTTACAAAGCAGTGTCCAATTTGTGGCAGGGACGACGTTTTATACGGGTAGTCGTTGGGGCGATTTCTTCGGTGCAGCCTACGATGCTACGACGGATTCACTTTGGTTTTGTGGTGAATATAAAATCACAGGTAACAGCCTCTGGTACACCTATGTCACCAATGTGACCTTACCGTAAGGTTGGCTAGTTTAATTTACTGACTGAAGGGGAGGCAACTCCCCTTTTTTGATTAGAGTGTCATATCAAAAATAAATACGATGACACTGGCTTAGAACACTATTTTTTTAGATGCTGATTCCTGTAGCAAAAACTACTTATAGCTATCAATAATTACTACTATCCGCAAATCTACGTTCGTAAAATTACGCCTATATTTCTATACGCAGTTACGTTAATTTTGGTGTGTAATGCAGTGGACTTGATCGATGTTGAAACCCTCCCGTTATCTTGTCTATAGTTTGTCTGCCATCATGGCATCAGCTCTCGCAGTCCAGCCACTACTCGCCGCAACTTTTTTTACCGAAGATGAGTTTGATAAAGCTGCTGGTAGTACCACAGTGATTGATTTTGAAAAGATTGCTCCCGAAGGTGGTACTGCTCTTGTGGGTAACCCAACCGATCCAGCTGAGTTTTCGGGTGTGACTTTCGGTGGTAGTGGTGGTAAAGAAGGTCTTTATGTAGCTAGCAATTCTCTTTTCAGTGCTTCAGGGTCTGATGTTTTGGTTGATCAAGATGGGCGCAACGGTGAGATTTATATGTTGTTACCCAAGGAAACCTATTCTGTGGGGGCATATTTCTATAGCGGGACTGGCACCCCCGTGATCGTCGCCGGGCCTGACGGTGATTTTGAAGTCAAGAGTGGCAGTTTCTTTGGGTTCGTAGACGAGAAACCGATTACGGAAATCAAGTTTTACTCTAACGATCCCCAAGGTAGTGAAGCTGTTTATATGGATAATTTCAAGTTTGGCACGCTTGCCATAGAAGGAGTTCCTGAGCCTTCCTCTTGGCTGAGCTTAGGTATATTGGGCGTTTGCGGTCTAGCTTTGGGTTTGCGTAAAAAGACTGCCCAAATCTAATCTTTACTGTTTTCTGTCGTGGGCAAGTGGTGATTTACACTTACGACAGATTTTTTTTGCACCAGTTGCGTGGCTGATGCGCATATCATGATGCGCTGTTAATTTAATCATGGTTAATCTTTTTTGACTGATCTCGTGATGCTTACTCTACCCAGATTGATAAAAGAATTAAATTAATGTGATTATGCATCAAAGCATTTTATATTTTGTGCTGAAGGCAACTTTTCGTTATTAGTTAACTATACTATCCGCATATTTGCGCTGGTAGAATTACGCCTATATTTCTATAAACAGTTACGTTAATTTTGGTGTGTAATGCAGCAGTGAACTTGATCGATGTCGAAACCCTCCCGCTATCTTGTTTACACCTTGGGTGCTATCGTAGCCTCAACCCTGTCAGTTCATCCTCTTGTAGCCGCAACTTTTTTTACGGAGGGTGATTTTGATGCCGCTTCTGGTAGCACCACGGTAATTGATTTTGAAGACGTTGCTCCTTCTGGCGGTCTTACGGTTCTTTCTAATCCCACGCCGCCAAGTCAATTTTCGGGCGTGAGTTTCGGAGGAAGTTCTTCAGAAAGCGGTTTTTATGTGTTCAGTAATTCTATCGCGCCTGAGTTTAGTGCTTCAGGCTCAGATGTATTAGTTGACAAAAGTGGTTCTGGTAGTGCAATTTACGCATTTCTCCCACCCGACGTCTACGCAGCTGGTGCTTATTTTTACAGCGTGAATGGCAGTAATCTACTTGTTTCAGGCCCTGAGGGTGAATTCGAGATTGAGAGCGGAAGTTTTTTTGGATTTGTCGAAAAAGAATCTTTTAGTGAAATCAAATTTACCTCAGTAGAAGGTGGTGATGCGGTCTATATGGATAACTTCAAGTTTACTAACCTCAAATTTGAAGAAGTTCCTGAGCCTTCCTCTTGGCTGAGCTTATACTCTTTCCGTTTGATTAGCAGGTTTTTGTTCTGGGCCACCAGTGGTAGAACAAGTATCTCTTGAGCAACTCGGTCTGCTTTGATAAACTACGACATCGTTGCTCTAATCGCTCTTCCACTTCTTCAATCGTCACC
>JBBRQP010000080.1:0-12982 GCA_038226175.1 Gloeobacterales cyanobacterium | reverse complement strand
TGACGATTGAAGAAGTGGAAGAGCGATTAGAGCAACGATGTCGTAGTTTATCAAAGCAGACCGAGTTGCTCAAGAGATACTTGTTCTACCACTGGTGGCCCAGAACAAAAACCTGCTAATCAAACGGAAAGAGTATTACTAGTATCAAAGGTCAGTTGCGTGACTGTATTCGTGGCACTCACATACTTGGCAGTCTGATAGTAACCATTGACGAGAATAGATGTAATGATCGAGGGTTCACCTTCTACCCAACGCCCTCGGTCTGCTGTTGGGTCAGGCACAATCCCTTCACTCGCCGCATTATTTAGGTACCGCCAATAGACCGGGTTACGGGGTGTGGGAAAAACATTGCCAGGATAATACAAAATTGTTGGGTTGGGGTCTGCCGGATTTTTACTACCAATAGGTGAAGCCGCCCCGATAGTACTGGCTGGCAGACTTTCGGCTTGCCAATTGCCACTGATCTTTTTGGCACGACCTAATACCTGTAGGCCATTGATGAATTTGGTATAGACAATTTGCTGACCCTGTGAACTGTATACCCACTCTGGGCCATTAGTCTGAGACACTGCCGATAGGGTAGAATCCAGCTGCGTACCGTAGCCTGTTTTGGGTGTAAATGATCCAGTTTGAGGGTTAACTGGAATTACCCAAAGACGATTTTGGCTATCTTGCCAGGTCATCTGGTAGCCAATTTGGTCAAATTCAGGGTCTGAGAGAGAAACTTTTGGGGATGACACAACTTGGTCATTAACTACAAAAGTTGGGGGTTTTGGTTGGGCAAGTAGGTTATGGGTTGCTATATGAGCCAGTAGTCCACAAGCAATACTTAATTTAAAATGACGCATGACATATGCCTTTTTTTAGTAAATCAGAAATATACTACCATAATCTTCTGGAAATACTTGAGACTACTGGGTGACTTTATCCCTTCTTGTTGAGGGGAGAAGGGATAAAGTTTATGGATCGTTAAGTTAGGGAGTTTTCTTCATGGCGTCACCTTTCATAGCGTCACCTTTCATAGCGTCACCTTTCATAGCGTCACCTTTCATAGCGTCATGTTTCATAGCACCGCCTTTCATGGCATCATGCTTTTTCACAGCAGTTTTTTTGGTCATCGTCTTTTTGGTCATCGTATCGGCAGCTTGGCTAGGGGCAACGAACGGAGTAAGGGTAACTACAGTAAGCAGGGCGCTACACATCAACAGGGAGAATTTAGACATGGGAATTTCCTTAGGTGAGGTTCACTTACTCTTGATACGTAACCCACATACGTTCGGATGAGGCTTCTGCTTATAAATCGCTTAATTTCTCAAAAGCAAGAGAAATTATTTACAAAAAGAGCAGGTCAAGGCAGACATAAGCCGGGTTCTGTTCTAAGGAGGTGTCATCTATCTGGGATGTCAGTTACCTAACACCTCAAGCGGCATCTCGGAGGACGGGCAACGAGCAACCCTTATTGTCCTCACGCCTTGCTCCCGGGTGGGGTTTACCGAGCCAGTACCTCTCGATACTGCTGGTGCGCTCTTACCGCACCTTTGCACCCTTACCTGTAGTGCAAGCACCCATCGGCGGTATGTTTCTGTGGCACTATCCTCACGTTCACACGCACTGGGTGTTACCCAGCGACCCTGCTCATTGGGGGAGCCCGGACTTTCCTCAGATCACCAAAGTGACCCGCGACCCTCGCGCTGCCTTGACCCATACCATTCTCGCATGAGTGACCAGACAACAGAGTTAATCTCGTTTACAATAACGGAGGCACGGGTTAACGAGAACACAGCCATGATTACAGTAACTGAATCTGCCCTAGCCCAAGTTCGTCGCCTACGGCGCAAACAAAATGATGAGTCCCTGATGTTACGACTCGGGGTCAAAAATGCCGGTTGTTCAGGATTATCCTACGATATGAAACTAGAAAATCTCGCCACAGCCGAAGATCAAATTTATCAACATGGCGATATCAATGTGGTCATCGCCACTGAGAGTTTGCCCTATTTGCAGCAAATGGTCTTAGATTATTCCTCTGACCTGATGGGCGGCGGGTTCAAGTTTCGTAATCCTAATGCCACCCATACCTGTGGTTGTGGTTCTTCCTTCTCGACGACACCTGCTGAAACGGCAGCTCAGACCTAAACCATGCTCGAAGTCCAAGTTCACCGTCAATTGAAGGATGTAATCCGGCAGCAAGCGGAACCTTGGCCTCATCAACTGACCATGGCGCGCTTAGTCGCTCGGAGTCTGACCACAGGCCGTAGTGCTCTGATGCAGGTCAATGGGCAAGAGCAGTATCGGTTGAGTTATCTACTGCCAGCCCTTTCTTGGCCTCAGCCCTTGATCCTTGCCGTACCAGAGCGCGTCCAAATCCAGATCTTAGAGCAGGATCTACCCCAATTAGAGGCGCAGGGTATTCTCACCGGAACAAAGCCCTTGCGCGTCGGTACTGCCTGGCCCGAAGCGGAGTGGCAGGGTGTACTGATGGTTGAGCCGGTACTCTTTTTGCGAGATCGTCTTCAGGGTGGTCAGCGTTTCCCAGAAAATATTACCGTAGTCTTCGATCAAGCCCAAGATCTTGAATCCTGGGTGCAACGTGCTCTGGAAGTACGGATTACCTCGCAAAATTGGCAGGCCTGGCGTGAAAATGTCCCAGCCCGACAGGCTAATCAAGTACTCGAACTTTCGGTGATGTTGACCCATCAGGTCTTGACTCATCCCGAAACCGCCCAGCGTATTCCTGATGATTTGACCGCACGCCTCTTGACGGGCTTACGGCTTCTAGCGCCTAAACTCGCGGCCTGGCAGGCTCTATTGGCTGCTCTTACACAAGGGTGGACACTCTGGGCTAAAGTACAACATGCCACAGGCCATCTCATACTCTACTGTTCGCCAGTCGAGCCAGACCTATGCTTGAGTGCAAAACTTTGGTCACGTCAGCCGTTTGTGATCATTGGCGAAGGACTTGACCCACAAAAACAGGCATCAGCCTTTCGGCAACGCTTAGGCTTAGGTGAGTTGACCTGTTTACAATTTGCGCCCCAACGCTCAGAGACCGAGATCAGTCTGTTTATTCCTGAGCATTTTCCGACCGCTCTAGGCTATACCGAACCGACAGCCAGTGCTTTTTTGATTCAATCCCAGCCGTTGTTGGGAAAAATTATTTTGCGCAGTCGAGGTCCAGTAGTGATTATTTTAGAACCCGTGCTCATGCGTCGACAGTTAGGAACTCAGCTTGCAGCACAATTTGGTTCCCGGGTTGGCGTAGAACGGCTACATTATGCTGAAAATGAAATTTTGGTCTGTGGTTGGGAATTTTGGCAAGAGCATGGTGAATTGATCTATCCACCTCAAGCCCTCGTAATTTGTACCCTGCCCTTTCCTAATCATCCCGTTGCTCAAGCGCGGATGCAATTTTTGCGCCAACATCGCAAGGATTGGTTTCGTGATTATCTGTTACCGATTACTTGGGGGCATTTACGACGGGCAACTAATCCTTTACGTAAGGCGGGGGGCTTGGTTGCCATTCTCGATAGCCGCATTACCCGGCGTAATTATAGCCAACTGCTGCTCGATGGTCTAGAGCCAGCCCGACGCTTAGGGAGCCTAGAACGTTTCGATTATTGAGGCGTGACTAATCGCTCATCAAGAAAATACGGGGGCGGATATCATCATGCGTGGACCATTCCCAATAGCGAATCAGAATTTGGTAGACCATGAGCCCGGTTTCGCCCACACCATAGATTAGATATTGAATAGATTGATAGGTCATATTTTTGCGCGTTAGCCCAAGATGCAAACTGACTGGGTCGATCAATTCGCTTAGGTAAGCAATAGTATTTGCCAAAGCTACGGCTCCTTCAGCCTCTAGGCAATAGTCATCACCAATTTTGCTTACTTGCAGACGAATTCCTCCTACAAACTCACTACGGTCATCACGCAACGTGACATGCAAAAAGGCTAATGGCGCGTCAATCGTATAAAGTGCCCGGATTTGCTCAGCTTTACGGATTCGGCTTTCAGGATCATTGCTAATTAAAGGGACGAGACAGACTTTTTTACCTAGCATGTCAGGCCAGACCTCAGTGGACAGGTCATCAACGAGAGTCACTTCCTCGACCCGTAATTCTGTTGCCCTGCGCCAGCGTGAAATTGCCCCAATCACCAAAATTGCCACAATAAAGCAACTAGCGATAATGATCCCATCAGGGCGTTCGATGATATTGGTTATAAATGTATAGAGAAAAACTGCTGAGACAGCCCAAAAATAGCGGCTTAAATTCTTAGTTTTGCTCGACCCGGTTTCTGTTGCTTCTTTACTGAGAGCTAGGGATACAGCGACTGCTGCCGAAAGAATCAAGGCGAGCACACCCGTGGCATAAGCGCCCCCTTGAGCATCCACATTACCCTTAAAAATGACCGTTACTAAAATATCTATACTAAACAAAACTAGCACTAAAGGCCGGGTATATTTGACCCAAGAAGGCACCATCCCAAAACGTGGCAAGTAGCGAGGAATAATATTAAGCAGCCCTGCCATGGCTGAAGCACCAGCAAACCAGAGGATGGCGATTGTAGACAAGTCATAAATAGTACCAAAGGTCTCACCTAGGAGACTGTGGCTCAAATAAGCTAAAGCGCGACCGGAGGCCTTACCACCTTGGGCATAATCAGCCGGAGCAATCAATAAAGTCGTTACAAAACTAGAGGTAATCAGCAATCCACTCATCAAAACCGCCGCCACAGTCAACAAAATCTGTGTGCCGCGAATGCGTCCTTCGGGGGTTACGCGGTTTTTATCTTCTTTATCGCCTCTGATCAGGGGCATCACCGAGACCCCAGTCTCAAATCCACTTAATCCCAACGCGAGCTTAGGGAAAGTCAACGCCGATAAAATCAATAGTCCCGTCACATCCCCTTGCCGAAATAACGCTGTTTCCCAGGTGTTCCAATAGTCAGGATGCTGACTGATTTCAATAAAACACCGTCCGATGACAATGATATTTAAGGCAATATAGGGAATACCGACCGCCACTGCCACACTCACGGCCTCTGAGAAGCCCACCAAAAACACCCCAGCGAGTAGTGCCAACAAAAATAACGTAATCGGCAGTTGGTAGCTCGCAATAAACGGTTCTAAAAATGGATTGTGAACCAAATGCTCCGCTGCATCAGAAGCAGAGAGGGTCATCGTAATAATAAAATCAGTACTAGCAAAACCCAGCATCACCAATACAAAGACTTTGCTACTCCAGCCCGGCAATAGCTTCTCGAGCATCGCAATTGAGCCTTGTCCAGCAAAAGAACGTTTTGCAACCTGCGCATAAATAGGCAAAGCTCCGCCTAGGGTAACAATGAGCAGCAGCACCGTTGCTAAAGGTGATACAGCCCCTGCCGCCAAAAGTGCAATCCCTGGTTGGTAGCCGAGACTAGAAAAGTAATCTACCCCTGTCAACCACAGCACCGAATACCACGGCTGCGTACGATGGGTCTCGTGATGCTCATCTTTGGATTCACTCCCCTTCGCATCCTCAGAGCGTAGCCAGCGGCTGACACTATCTTTTGCGGGATCATCTTCAGGAACGGGCAGATGAGGAATGATGCGTGGAGAAGAAGTTTGCATGGAGTAGATCTAATGACTTAAACAGTCTATCAAGTATTCCCCCTTATCATGTGGAAGTGAGCGCTGGAGTCAGGATGCGTAAGTTATTAGCTTTAGATTTTGATGGGGTGATGTGTAATGGCTTATCGGAGTATTTTCAGACAGCATGGCGTACCTATCTCGAGATTTGGCCTAGTCCACTAACCCCACTACTAATGGGTGTACAAGAAAAATTTTATGCCCTACGCCCGTTGATTGAGAGTGGCTGGGAGATGCCAGTCTTGATTCATGCTCTACAACTGCACTTGCCTGATGTGAAAATCACAGAAAATTGGCCTCAGCTCGCCCAAGCTCTGAGCCAACAAGCTGGGCTTGATGCTAAAAGCCTGGCCTTGCGTATAGATATTGTCCGTGATCGCTGGATTGCTCAAGACCTAGCTGGTTGGTTGGGTGAACATCGGTTTTATACGGGGGTAATTGAACGCTTGCAATATCTAGATCCACGTATCCAACTCGTGATTATTAGTACCAAGGAAGGAAGATTTATACGCCAGTTATTAGATCAAGCAGGTCTTAATTTGGCTGATGACCAGATTTATGGCAAAGAAGTCAAACAAGCTAAATCTCAAACCTTGCGTCAAGTTCAGCAAAAATTAGCAATAACTAATTCCGATACGATGTTTGTCGAAGACCGTTTACAAACCCTTTACGCGGTCAAAGCCGAAGCTGATTTGGCTGGAGTCAAACTTTATTTAGCAGCTTGGGGCTACAACACAGTGGCTGAGCGCGCACAGGTCGCTATGGATCTACGGATTCGCCTATTGACCCTAGAGGAATTTCCTCCCTACGACTGAATAATAGAAAGCCGCCCTTTAGCTGAGGCGGCTTTCTACTCTATAGTGCCGGTATTGGCGAATGGTATTAATGATTGCCCTATATCCATAAATAGTGAGGACAACATAAATTTATGCATCTCTTCGAGACCAATCTCAACTATTTTCGCTCAAGCACACTAAACGGCAAATAAGCACCCCGCTCGTCGTGTAAATGACAACGGCTGATAATGCGCTGCATCAATGCCCAAGAAAACGTCGTCTCATGCATGTACTCAGACCAGTTGGCTTTGAGTGCCGTGTGTGCAGCCCGCAAATTGTAGTAGGGTATGCCCGTACTGATGTGATGGGGAATATGGACATTGATGTCATGACACATAAATTCTACCCAAGCGGGGTATCGGCAATGCACCGTCGAGAACAGTTGTCCCAAAATCGGATCCCAGTCTTGCTCTTGATAAAAGGGGATCTCTTCAATGGTGTGATGGACGATAGTAAAGGTACTCATCCAAAAGTGATAGACCAAGAAAGGCATTAACCAAAAATTAACTACTGCCCACAAGCCGCCAAACCAAAGCAAAGCCGGAAAAAGAACTGCCGCAAAAATCAGCACTGTTGCAACAGAAAACTGCATATCTTGACGGTCTTTGCCTTCTTTATAAAGGCTCGCAGAAAAGTGTAGACCGATCCAGTGACCAATTGAGGCTAACCACCAACCCCCGGTGCGAGCAATCGTATAAAAATGTTGATACCAACGGGGTGCATTGCGGAAACCTTCGACTGAGAGCGGAGTCCAAGCATTATCCCAGCCCAGATTATTTGTAAAACGGTGATGTTGGTCGTGCTTAATACGCCAACTGTGAAATGGGTATAAAATCGGCAGCAAAAGTGTGTGACCGATCAAATCATTGAGTAAGCGATTATTGGAAAATGAGCGGTGCGCACAATCATGGGCAATCACAAAAAAGCCGGTCAAGGCTGTGCCCGTCAGTACCCACAGCACTGGAAACAAAAACCACCAAGGATTGACGGCTAAAGCCCAATAGCCCAAGGCCACAAAAAAAATATTGAGTCCCACCCCAACGCCAGCTTTGACTGGGTCTTTTTGGAAACAGCTTTTGGGAATAGTTTTGAGTACATCTTGTAGCGTTGCCTGTTGGCGAAGTTTGGCAATTCGGGGGTCGGGACGGCTCATCTCGGAAACAGGAACGGAAACCATGCAGCATTGCCTCATTAGGAAAATGTCAGTAGGTCGCAACACCTAGCGGACTGATGCCCGATTTCCACAGTATCAGGAAGTTCTCAGCTTGTCAGTAGAGTTCGGCGCGTCCGGTAGTTTTGAGCCAGTTTTGGGCTTCAATATAGTTGTTGGGGGCGATACGAACGGCCTTGATCCATAGTTGGGCAGCTTTATCGTAATAGCCTTCGACGGTATCTTGATCGCCATCTTCGGTTTCGAGTTTACGCGCAAATTCAAAATAAATCACTGCTGCATTGTTCATCCCCGAAAGATGCTGAGGGTTAACTTCTAAGCTCTGCGTGTAATAATCAAGCGCGGCTTCGAGTTCGCCATTAGCTTGTTTGATCAACCCAATGTTGTAAAGGATGTATGAGCGATCAATTGGATTTTCTTCAAGCTTAAGTGCTTCCGTATAGTTTTCGAGGGATTCGGCATAATCTCCATCAGCTTGGGCTGCCATGCCATCACGGTAGTAGGCAAAGGCTTCTTTATCGGAGGCTTTGACAGGCATGATTTTGAGAATCAGGTCGGCCATAACCGTAAAAGATTTGTCGATGAAATTATCGTTACGCTGACTACGCGGCACGGCAGTATCCTTGGGGATTTTCTTTAGTGTGCCATTGAGTTGGGTAGAAGTGCAGGGAGGGAATGTTAATTTTCTCTACTACAGTCATTATGGACTGGGCCGATCTGAGGTGAGCGCATCAGGCCAACAGTACCCGAATCGGAAAAATTAAGCGATGATAAAGGACGTATCGTGAGTCAACTGTGATGGAACGTGACTGTTGTTTCGGTCTTGATCCGCAATTGATAGAGGCGGTGCTCAATACGCAACCCATCAAAAAAACACAGCCGCAGTCTGTACCTCCGGTGAAAAAAAAAGTGACCGAAGTCGTAAGAGTTGTCGCCCATGAATAACGGAACCTTGACCTTAGTCTATCTGGTCAGCTTCCTGCTGATTTTAGTCTGGATCGCCTGGCAGGTATTTGGTCAGGTGCTACGCAATCGCGGCTATCAAACGATTATTTCACGCTTACAGCCCCGGTTAGCGAGAGGTACTGGTACGCCTGAAGAGCATTATGAGTTGGGCTGTGCCTATATCGAAAAACGTCTCTACGAAGAAGCGATTCGCCAATTCAAAAAAGCAATCGAACTCAAATCTGACTATGCTCAGGCTCATAATAACCTGGGTTTTGCTTATGTTCGGCAAAATCAAAGTGAACTGGCGCTCAAGTCCTATCGCGATGCCGTCAGATATAAGCCTGATTATGTATCAGCTCTGAGTAACTTAGCCAGCGTTTATGAACAAAAGTCTGAAATCGCCCTCGCTCTGGCTTGCTACGAAAAAATTCTGACCACCCAGCCCAAAAATGAATTAGCCCTCAAACGCTTGAACATCATGCGCAAACGTCTGCCAGCGACGGAATCTAAAAATGGCTGAAACCGCCACTGATGACGAAGTTTATTACGTTCTTCTCGAAACTGGAGCGGAGGAACGATTTGTCACCGAGGCGCAATTGCGCACCTTACTTGCAAGTTATCTACATGCTCAAGCCGATGATGTAGAAGCCGCTGTCACGCACCTGCTCAATACTGCCTGCGAACTGACCTTGCAACCCGGTCACTACTGTCAATGGTATGTCACACGCCTTGATCGTCCGTCCTCGCGCCGCCGTGATTGGTAGCCGACGTACAATAAATAGAGATATCTTTGGAGAACAAGCAATGTCTAAAGCAACCTGGAATGGCGCAACCCTCGCCCAAAGTAATAGCTGTGAGACCGTGGAAGGTAATGCCTACTTTCCGATTGAATCTGTAGATATGAGCTATTTTCAGCCTAGTAGTACCCATACAACTTGTCCTTGGAAAGGCATCGCTAGTTATTATGATGTCGTTGTGGATGGCAAGGTCAATAAGGATGCCGCTTGGTACTACCCCACGCCTAAGGATGCTGCCAAACAAATCACCGGGCGGGTTGCGTTTTGGAAGGGGGTCAAAGTTGAAGCCTAGGCCAACACAGGGTGGGGATACGCGAGGTCATAAAATAAGATGCGTGTTGGGTCATGCTCCATAAACTTGCGCCGCTCCAACTTACCCTACAACAGGCTTCTTCTTGGGTACGCCTAGGCAGTTTTATCTTAGCTCTGGTGATTTTGTGGTTACCGCAAGTCGCTATTATTTTGCTTGCTACCGGCTGGCAGTGGGGTGATACGCCTAGTAATACCCAAAATCTGATTGGCGCCGTTTTCTTGTATCTAACTTTATTGACAGTACTCAATAGTTTTTCGCATTGGATCGATGGTAAACCCTTTAGTCAGTATGGGTTGCGCGCTGACCGCTTAGATTGGTTAAGTTTGGCTGCTGGCTTAACCTTGGCTGTCATAGGTATGTTGTTGCTATTTGAGTTTGAGGCGCAGCTAGGTTGGGTCGCCCTTCGAGGTACGGCAATCCAGACCTCAGCTTGGCCACAAGTCGTCCTTGTAGGATTTGCAAGTGCCTTTGGCTTGACCTTGATTGAAGAACTACTCTTTCGTGGCTTTTTTATTAATTTATGGGCCAAAGATTATGGTTGGACGGGAGCGATTACGATCAGTGCGGTCATTTTTGCGATGGCTCACTTTATCAAACCACCCGCTGCGATTCTGGCGAGTTGGCCTCAGTTTCCAGGGCTTATTTTAATGGGATTGCTTTTGGGCTGGTCACGGGTTTGGTTGCGGGATCGCTTGGGATTGAGTTTAGGATTGCATTGGGGTTGGGTATGGTGCATTATCGTCATTAATACGATTGGATTGGTTAAATATACGGGCACCATTGACCCAATTTGGACGGGTTTGAATGGTAATCCCCTAGCGGGAATTGTGGGTTTATTTTTCTTAGGCATGACGGCTCTAGCGGTTTGGCTCATTACAAAAATACTGTTGGTATCCCATGAGCTTCGATAGCCGCATCGACCCCAAAATACAACAGGTTAACCAAAGACTCAAATTAGCGCGCATTGGGGTTAGTATTTATCGCCAAGGTGAGCGTTTATTATTACGTGCGACCTTCCCGCCACGTCCGGGTGCAACACGTCTAGCGCCTTACCAACAATGGCTGGCTCTTGGCACCTATGCCAATCTCGAAGGTTTGAAATATGCCGAAGCTCTAGCTAAGACCATTGGCGGACAGTTAGCCCGTCAAGCTTTTGATTGGACACCTTATCTACTGCTGCGGGAAACTCCAATCACCCAACGCCCCTTAGAGGAGCAGTTGATAGCGTTTCAGGAATACTTTTTGCGCGAACGAGGTGAAAAAAGTGCCCGTACTTTGCACTCGGTTTATGTTCCTTATTTCAATCATTTACGTCAGCTAGCGCATAGGTATCCTGGGTTATCTTTGTCAGTTTGGATACAGAAAACCTTACTTAATATCCCTGCCAAAAGTCGTGGCAGACAACATGCTTGTACGGCATTCAAGCAGTTGTTGATATTTTTAGGACTAGAGACTGAGTTTTTGCAAGATTATCGCGGCACTTATAGTCAGCGTCTGGTCTTGCCCCGAGAATTACCCGATGATGCCGCAATTAGTCATTGGTTTCAGGCAATTCCCAATCCTCAGTGGCAGTTTGTCTATGGCTTGATGGCAACCTACGGTCTACGTCCCCATGAATGTTTTTTTAGTACGACCCTGCCTAATACCGAAAGCACTTTACAAATCGGGAATCAAACCAAAACCGGTGCTCGTGAATGTTGGCCTTTTCATCCACAATGGGTGACGCAGTTTCATCTCAATGAAGGCATATTACCCGTAGTCAGTCCTCAAACCCTACCCAAAGCCCTGGGGAGTCGCGTTAATGCCCAATTTCGTCGTTATGGTGTGCCCTTTAACCCTTACTTGCTCCGTCATGCCTGGGCTGTGCGTACGATTCACTTTGGGCTAGATAGCTCGATCATCGCGCCCATGATGGGGCATAGTGTCCAAGTTCATACCCGCGTCTACCACCAGTGGTTAACGCGTCGCGATCAACAAACTGCAGTCAGTCGTGCCTTACGAGAGTATGCCAAGTGACCATCAGATCCTAAAAGTCGATGAAATCAGGATATGACCAAGGTTAAGCTACAAAGACTTGAAAATTGATCAAGGTTTTGTGGAAGCCTCAGGGATAGTGATAATATCAAGCAACATCTGCACGCTCCTACTGTGCGCTAACGAGAATTTGTGTGACGATTATTCTAACCTTCAAAGTTGCTCAAGGACTCATTCTCGCCGCAGATAGCCGCTTAACCATAACTGAGCAAGGAAAAACTATCTATATCAGTGATACACAAGAGAAGCTTTTTGTCCTAGGTAAAGATGCGGCTGTGCTTACGTGTGGTACAGGCTTTTTGGGTGGTCGGGCTGTCAGCATGTGGATCAAAGAATTTAATCAAATCACAGCTCACTATTCATCGATCAAAGAGTTAGCGGAAAAACTTCTTAATTTTTTGCCTGCTGCTGATAGTTTATCGACAACTTTCTTAATTAGTGGATTTGATGCTCAAGCTAAAACTGGTTTTGATGGCGTTATTTACAAACTAAATATCTTTGCGAACGGCAATAAGCATTTATTTGATCTCAGTGAATCAGTGAGCTTTTGGGATGGCGAGTTTGAGGCGATTACGAGGTTATTATTGGGACGCGCGCCTGCCTATACTAATATTGAATTAGATCAGCAAGCTAATGTGATGATGCGAATTCCTTATTATGCGATGACACTTCAAGATGGTCTAGAGTTTGCCCGATTTTTAGTTAATTTGCAAATTCAGTATCAACGTTTTTCTGATGATGCCCAGAGCTGTGGTGGAGCGATTGATTTGGCTGTAATTAGACCAGAAAATGGCTTTCAATGGATTAACCAAAAGATTTTTTAGCTTAAATGGCGTAAGCCCCGCGGTATACCCGTAGGGTCATCGGGATATAAGCCATGCGACCAATAGGGAGCCATAAGTTAACTAGAGATAGGGCATGATTGCATCATAATAGTTGCTTACAAGTATAAGTTGCGCCCTACTCCTACTCAAATCACTCAAATAGATGAGTGGCTTGAACTATTGCGTCGTCAGTATAACTATCGTCTAGCCGAACGATTTAATTGGTATGAGTCTACTCGCTGTCCTGTCAACTCTTGTTCTATCGCTTCCTGTAATATTGCCCCCACTGTGGAACAGCCTGATTATTACTGGCAGAAAAAAGATTTACTCAATATAAAGAAACTATTTCCTGAATATGGCGAACTTCACTCTCAGGTTTTACAAAACTGTACTGAACGGGTTAAAAAAGCCTTTGACCGCTATA
>JBBRQP010000079.1:0-13162 GCA_038226175.1 Gloeobacterales cyanobacterium | reverse complement strand
CGGCAATTATTCGTTGTGAGCCTTCTTTATTGAAGTAGGCAGCTAAAATCCGTTGGCGCAGATCCACTGAATATGGTTTTCCCATCACCCTCTCCATTTAGTCCAATTAATATAGCTCTTTCACTTGAAAATTGCTGTAACTTAACCAAGGGTCAAGGAAATCCAGAAGACAGCATCTTTGAAATGGAAGACTTCTTTCGTAATAGCTCGAATATGACTGTCTGTGTTGAGCAAGTCAAGACCAACCCTGAAGCTAGAGCACTCATGCAAGAACGTTACTCAGAGCCGGTAATAGACCTTGAAGAACTTTTGCAGCTTCCCCTAGGCACCTTAGGTCGTAGCTATGCCATGGTCATGCGAGCTATGAAATTAGAACCGAACTTTTACCCTAAGCGAGAGATTGAGACCGATGGTGACTGGGTAACGATGCGCATGAGAAAAACCCACGACATTCACCACGTAATCACTGGTTTTGCACCACAAGCCGGAGAACACGGCCTGCTTTCTGTGTTGAATGTACAGATTGGTTATCCTGCTTACTACATACTTCCATCAGTTACTCTGACGCGGACTTTTAAGCGAAAACCACAGGAACTAGCAAGGATCACAAACCAAGTAGCGCGGGGTATGGCGATGGGTCTTCAGTGCGCATCGCTCATTGCTCAACGCTGGGAAGAAGAATGGGACAGGCCCTTAGGTGAATGGCAGCGGTATTTGGGCATTACCAATCCTGTGAGCGAGGAGACCTATTCGCTCAAGAAACAATTGTCGGATGCTTTTTAGCGTGGAAAAGGCTGTAAGTACATGGGGATGGCTTGCTGCCAAGTAGGACGCTCACCTTTGCTGTAGGCTTGATTTGCCCAGAGTACGAGATTTTTGACTAAGTCCGTCGCTGGTAATGCGTCTAGATCACGTTGTGGATAGGTGCTAGCTAAGATTTGCCACTGCTCAAGAGTTAGCAATTGTTCGCTATGTATGGGCAGGTGGTCTCGATAAACTGCGCCATAGACTTGTCCACCATGGGCTTGCATGACTACAGCTATCTCTGCTAAGTTTCCCCAAATTGCACAAAATAAGGCCGAGCGCGTAAAAACCGGGATTTCGAGGGCTTGACCGAGCGTCCGGGCTGTGACCATGCCTAAGCGCAAACTTGTAAAACTTCCTGGCCCTGCTACCACCGCTACCCAGGCCAAATCCTGCCAATCTAGCGGCTTAAGAAATTCGGCCAACCGAGGCAAAAGCGATTCCGACATTTGTCTGCCTTCCAGCCATTGTGCGGCGCGGAGTTGACCCGTTGGTGCCATCAAGGCCAAGCCCAGCCATGCGCCACAGGTGTACAGACCCAGCCCCCAGGTTTTTGGCATTTAGCCCCCGCTGACAGGAGGGATAAATACCAGTTCATCGCCTGCTTGGAGTAGTTTTGTTGCTAAAACAAACTCTTGATTGACCGCAAACCGAGTCACTGCTGCCCAACGCGCCAATTCAGGATGCTGCGCGATGACTTCAGCTAAGACGCTAGCCACCGTAGCACCGGGAGTAATAGACCAGATACAAACATCTTGACCAAAGGCTTCTCGGTAAGCTGCAAAGAGTTTAAGCGTAATCGTCATCTACTTACTATTCGTCCCTTCGGGCAATTGGGCTGGGGTACCACTACTCGGCAATAATCCCATTTGCGCCTTAAGAGCTAGCAGGTCATCATCTACCGCTTGGGAACCTGATTCGAGGACTTTAAATTTATCTTCAACGGAATCGGTCGTAAGCTCGCCCACCGCCGCAGAACGCGCTTCCATATCCAAGACTTTTTGTTCCATACGATCAAAGGTCGCCAGTGACGAACCAGGACTGACTTTATTGAGCACCTGATTGATATTTTCAGAGGCTTGAGCAGAGCGGGCACGGGCAACCAAGAGGTCTTTTTTGGCCTTAGCTTCGGCGATCTTACCTTCGAGGGCGGTTAAGTTTTGGCGTAATTTGGAGACAGTATCATTTTGTTGTACCAAGGCAGTTTGTAGTCCATTGGCGGTTTCTTGGAAACTTTTTTTGCGGGTAAGTGCTTCACGGGCCAGGTCTTCGTTGCCTTTGCTAAGCGCGAGAGCAGCGCGGTCTTGCCACTGTTTGGCTTGGTCTTGGTTTTGGTTAAACTGCTGTTCGGTACGTTTTTGGCTCGCAATAGCTTGGGCGACCGCCTGACGCATCTGAATCAGGTCTTCGGTCATATCATTGACCGTTTGGTCTAAGATTTTTTCTGGGTCTTCCGCCGAAGACACTAGTGAATTCAAGTTGGCTTTAATCACCGTACCGATGCGGTCAAATAATCCCATAACAAGCTCCCGTGTCCTATTTTCATCTTATCGTATCTCACCACTAGGCTGGTGATTTGACCTTGCTAAGACGACCAGCGATAGTCAATTTGCAGACCTTGACTGACCCAGTGTTCTTCGAGTTGTTTTTGTTGGGATGAGGCTTTGCGCAAGCTGCGAATAATTTCTTGAACCTGCGCGACACTTTTGGGGTCTTCGCGGCAAACTTGATCCATGGTTTGCTGCTCGAGCAAAGTGAGTAACGTTTCATACAAAATCGGCGCCGGAACAGGGATATGCATCAATTCACTCCTAATAAATGACGAACAGCCGCCACCGTATCGGGGGCGCGCACCAAACTTTCACCCACCAAAAAAGCCTGACAACCCTCAACTTTGAGCAGTTCTATTTCTTCAAAGCTATTGATACCAGACTCAGCCACCAAAGTAATGCCACTAAGCTGGGGACGACGGGCTTTGATTAGGCGGACAGTAGTTTGGATATCTACCTCAAAGGTGCTCAAATCACGGTTATTGATGCCCAATAGCTGTAACCCCTCCAGGTGCAAAGCCCGGTCTAATTCTTCTAGGGTATGCACCTCTACCAAAACTGTCATCCCCAAACTACGGGCAATGCGATGAAGATACTGCAAATCTTGATCCTGATGCAAGGCCACAATCAGTAAAATTGCATCGGCTCCACGCGCCCGTGCCAAAAAAATCTGATAAGCATATAGGATAAATTCTTTGCACAGCAGCGGCACACAGACCGCACTACGAATCAAAACTAAGTTTTCGTAACTGCCTTGAAAAAACTTGCGATCCGTCAAAACTGATAGGCAACAGGCACCCCCAGTCACATAATCTTGAGCCAACCTTACTGCATCAAAATCCTCGCGTAAAACGCCCTTACTCGGGGAAGCTTTTTTGACTTCAGCGATCAACGCTAAGGGAGCCTGATGCAAAGCAGCGAGAAAATCACGGGGTGGCGGCGCGAGTAAGACTTGTTTTTTGAGTATGGCTAGGGTGAGTTTTTCGCGTAACTTTTCGACTTCAATTTCTTTGTGCCAGACAATAGCCTCAAGAATATGACGCGGTGCATCAGCGCCACTTGAGGGATTAAAGGTCAAGGTCTCTACCGTAACCGAAGCTAGATCAGGACGACGTCGAATGAGCACAATGACCAAAGAATGTGGGACATTTACGAATTTTAACTGGTTTGTCCATCTGTGCTCAAGCAAGTAACATCAGGCCGTAGCGCGACTAGCCCGGTCTTTGGCCGTGGAAACAGTCAGTCCCATGGCCAGTAACACACACAACCCAGTACTCCAGTAGGGTGCCGTGTGACCAATATGGTCAAAAGCTAACCCTGTCCATAAAGGGCCTAGCACCATCGCCAAACTAGTCAAGCCGTTAGAGCCGCCAATGACCCGTCCTTGTTCGTCATCCGTCGCTTGGGCTGAGAGCAAACCCCGCAAGCTCGGAATCGCTAAACCCACCCCCAAAGGAGTCAAGGCTTGGGTAAAAAAGAGCCAGTTGCTTGAAGTAACCAGCCCTACGCCCATGATTGAGCAGCCGCAGAGCGTCAGGCCGATGACCGCTAGTTTTTGTTCACCCCAGCGCGGCAATAAAACCCGAATTAAGCCGCCTTGAACTAACGAAGAAATAACGCCAATATAAGCAAAGAGTAAGGCATTTTGCTGAGGGTTCCAGCCAAATTGGCGATGGGTATAGACCGCGAAATTGTTTTGGAATCCGGCAAAGGCAAAGTTAAATAAAGCTAAACTCAAGATCAAAGCCCGGAATCGGTCATCTTGAAGTAGATCACCAAGCTGCCGTAACGGATTCAGTCCCTGGAGGGTAAGTTTTCCAGTTCTGGGTGTTTTGAGAGATTCAGTCAAGGAAAAGTAGCCGAGTAGGGCATTAGCCAGAGATAAAACGGCAGCAGCAAATAGAGGTAATTGCAAACTAAATTGGGCTAAAAACCCCCCAATCGCCGGACCTGTGATGAACCCCAAACCAAAAGCAGCCCCGATTAAACCAAAGTTTTTGGTGCGGTCAGCCGGAGTCGAGATGTCCGCTACGTAGGCTTGTGCCGCCGAGATCACGCCTGCTGCGAGTCCCCCAAAGATCCGTCCCACAAATAGCATCACCAGACTGCCTGCCAAGCCACAGACTAGGTAGCCCACAGCCGAAGCCACCATGCATCCGAGCAATACAGGCCGACGACCATAACGGTCAGATACCGCTCCGAGAACGGGTGAAGAGAAAAACTGCGCTAGCGAAAAACTAGCCCCTAAAAAACCAATCGTGGCACCATCAGTGCGGTAATGTTCGACAATATAGGGCAAAATCGGTACGAGCAAACTACTGCCCATAAATTCAATAAAAACGGTTAAAAAAATAAATACCAGCGGTGAAGGCCGACTCAATTTCACAAAAATTTCCTTGGGCATTAGACCGCTGCGCCAGTTTCCTTTACATTACTTAATATACCTTTTATGATGCCCAGTTAGCCACCGCCGACAACGGTGACAATTTCTAAGCGGTCATCAGCACATATCCAAGTCTTGTCCCAGTCTTGACGGTGCAAAATATCACCGTTATATTCGATTACCACGAGCTGCGCCGCCAAGTTCAAGCGCGTGAGTAGCATCCGTACCGTGGTCTGAGCCGGAACCTGATGGATTTCACCATTTACTGTGAGCACTAGCATGGATGCAAACTCAACCAAACCTGTTTATTTTAACCCTGCCTTGCTGCGGCTGAGGCTGGACTTATGGGTGTTTATAGATGTAATCATAGGATCAGAGCGCTAGCTATTTAAATTAGTGGCACGGATCAGTAAAATCAACGTAAATCCGGTACGAAAAAAAGTTTGGGGTAAGCAATGCTTAAGGCTTCGTGCCACTGTGGTTTGATTTCCTTGGAGATTGAGGTAGCACTGCGCGAAGTCACCGCTTGTAACTGCTCAATTTGTCGTCGTTATGGCGTGCTCTGGGCTTATTATTCGCCCCAACAAGTAACGATAAAATCAACAGGTACGACCACTGACACTTACCTCTGGGATGATAAATCTATTGTCTTCCACCGCTGCTCTCACTGTGGCTGTGTTTCACACTGGCTCGCCGTTGATCGCGCATACGACCGCATGGGCGTAAATGCCCGATTGATGTCTTTGGAGATTTTGGCAAGTGCTAGGGTGCGGCACCTCGACGGCGCTAAGACCGAACAATACCTCGATTGATGGGCTGACATGAGCTAGACAGGCATTTTGATACATTTTTGTCGTGTTGCTATGGCGATGATTGCCACCTTCAAACCAACCATGCCAAAATCTCATCAAGCTGGTCTAATCCTTTGTAGATACGCGCTTGCATAGGCATCGAAGCCAAGGCAGACCTGAGTTGCTCCCGTTGCTGGGGGGTCAATGTCGTGCAATCGGTGAAGTAAGTACGAATCGTAAATAGAAATATCTCAAGTTCTGGTAATCCCCACATCACTTGCCGTTCTATACGCAAATACAGCTGTGGATCTAGCGGATCAAATGCCCGTCCCTCCCAAGCTGATGGCATGATCTTAGACGGAGATTGCGGATGATGATTGAGACGGTTATCGGTCGCCACACCCCAGGCAAAGCGCACATAGGGGCCTTTGTGAATCAGCGCATCTATTAACTGTTGATGCGTATGGTTGATTTTTGCCATCCCAGGTACAGGCTGATGTACTGCCAAAAAATCTCGTCCCATTTTAGCTGCTGCCCCCCAGTGATTAGGGAAGCATAAATGCACTGCTTTTAGGGTGTTACTCCCGTTAGGTGTGCGCTGGACTAAAGCCAAGTCTTCTTGAACCTGACAAGCTAAAGCATCAAGCCCATCGCGATAGGGTACGACAATATCTGGAGCCTGCACGTTGATAAGATTCTCCAATGACTGGTCAAAGGTGAGTACCGTAGCGGTCAAGGCACAATGCAGATGCCAAGTTGACTCCTCTTGTGTCAGCTCAAAGTATTGCGGATACTCAGCAATCAAGCGCGTGATTACAAACTGTTGCACCCTAGCCATAGCGGCAGGAGTCAATGCCGAGTCGGGATAATACTTAGCCAACTGCTCAGACCTTGCTTGCTGTTTGGCCTGGTGATAGGGGTCAAACAGGCTATCTAGTTGAAAGATCTGCCCATCTTGCCGCCCGTTGCCAAAATCTTTGCCTAGCTCACATAATCCTGCCGAAACCTGATACCGCCCTTGTTTGAGGGGGAAATAATGCGCGGGGGTCGCCAAAGTTTGCTCAGACAGTGGGGTATTACTTGAGAGGGTTCTCCCTAGTTTACAAGAAAGCTCTTGCGGATTGCGATGCCGTAAGCTAGCGTCCAAAACACTAAATATGGAAAATCTGCCTGTGGAAAACCTACCACTAGGTATATGGTTTAAGACGTCAAAACAAGCTTGTCAGAGACTATATCTAGTGCTATTATTTGCAGACAACCTCTACACAAACCTGTCTAACCACACTAGCGGTGTAGGTGATACCTTCTTATTTATTGTGTCCCGCTACGGAGAAAACCCTTTGCTTGCCACCCATGTCATGACCCCAAAATTAGCCCTTCCCCAATACACCGCCGTCACAAGCCGGGTTAAAGATTGGCTAGGCGACCCCGATGGACGTTTACCTGTCTCTTGTACGGTCATGGATGTAACTGACACCATGGAAGGCACGGGCGGTATCGAAGAAAGCTGGATCTTTGCTTCCAAAGCCTTACGCAATGGCGCGGGGGTAGCTCTAAACCTAGGTAACCTACGGGCTAAGGGAACCGATAACGGCAAAGGCTTAGTCGCTTCAGGCCCTGTATCCTTTGCCAAAATCTACTCTACGCTTAATGAGATTTTGAGGCGGGGGGGTAAGTATAAAAATGGGGCGATTACGCTTTATCTGGACTATGACCATGCGGATGCTCAAGAGTTTTTGAGTGTTAGTCCTAAAGAATTACCTTGGGCAAAACGCGCTCTTTATGTAGACGAAAGTTTATTGACCAGTCCTTTGTTGCCTTTGGTGATGCAAAAACTCAATGAAGGTGTGATTTGGCTTGCTAAAAAACAACATGACCCACGAGGTAAGCGTCTTTTTAGTAATGTGTGCCTTGAGATATTGTTGCCTTCTAAAGGAACTTGCTTATTGAGTCATGTCAATCTGGGTAAAACTACGCTTGCAGCCATTCCTCAAGCCTTTGCTGAGAGTATGGAGTTTCTCTGTACGCTCCATGCCAATACAGGCGTGGGTGCATCAGGAATTTATCTGGCTCCCGAACAGGATAAACAAGTCGGACTCGGTGCTTTAGGTTTAGCTAACTTATTGGCTATTGAAGGGGTTACTTATCGGGATTTTGTGGCGGCTCTTGAATACACAGTTTTTGGGATGACAGCTGAGCCACCTACCGCTCATGCGAATAAGATTGTGACGGCTCTGGTCGCGGGTTATGCCAAAGCGTCAGATATTGCACGGATTCACGGTATGGAACGGGCTTTTACGATTGCGCCCACGGCATCTGTGGCTTACCGTTATCGAGACCGGGAGTTTTTCACTACCACCCCAGAAATCTCACCACCAATTAACCATATCGTAGACCGCGATAGTGGCACCTTTGGGGTGGTGCGCTATGAGCATCATCCCAAATGTGAAGTAGCCCGTCAGGTAGGCTGGGATGTGCAATACCGTTTATTTAAGGCTTGGCAAGCTCTGATGAATCAGACGGGACTGGCTCATAGTATGAGTTTTAATCTTTGGGAAACCTGCCGTGTTGACCACGATTTTTTAACCGATTGGTTTGCCAGTCCCCTGATGACAACCTATTACCGTTTGAACATCCTGCAAGATGCCCTCGATAAAAGCCAAGTCCTAACTCCTGAGGGCATGGGCGAACCTATGGCTATGGAAACTCCAGCTTGCTCTTTAAACCCAGCGGAATTTTGTGCAGCCTGTGCTGAATAAATTTACTTTACTTAAGAGGACTTTTTGAGATGACAACTTCTTTTTACGCTAAGCTCCTACAACGCAAAAAAAGCTGGACACCGACTTGTGGTCAGCGCGCTCCGGTGGCTCCTGGATCTGAAGATACCCTAGGTCGCGCCTTAGCCCTGAGGATCTTAGAAATTCCGGTAGGCGATTGGATTGCTGGGGTTTCCCGGCAAGAACTGGCTTTACTTACACCTGATGCGGTAACGTTATTGGCCAGTAATGTAGAAGATGAGTATAAACATGACCAAGCCCTCAACTTAGCCCATGACACCTATCAATTAACAACGCCTACGATGCAAGCGGACGCTCGGACGCTCACCGCACGTTGGCTTAGTCATCCTGATCATCCGATTGTCAAAGCAGCGGTATTAGAAACTTCTGTCTTCTTTGTAATCTTGCCGATGATGCGCTTTTTGGGTGGACCAGGGCTACGCACTATCTCGGGTGATATCAGTAATGATGAAAGTATTCATGTTGCGACTAACCGTCAGTTAGCTAAAGAACTAGGCTATACCTGGAGTCCTAGTCTGGATCGTCTACGTGAAGAGACCGTGCAATGGCTTGTATCTGATCTTGATGCTCCCGGTAACTGGGGTTATCCCGAAGTCTGGATCAAGAGTTCGCGTAGTCTGCTTGAGCAAGGGATTGCCCCGGATCTAGAACAGACTAAGTCCTATGTAATGCCAGCCTTTTTTGAGCATCGTAATGATGATTTGCCGATGTATGCATAAATACTGCGGTACACTCTACGCGAGCAGCAAAATTCTATAGGTTTATCATCCAGCCTCATACCTGAGCTAGACTGAGTTACTAGACAAAGTTCGGGTATGAAGCCATGAAAAGATACAAAAAGCAGCTTTCCGATGCATCTCTCTTTCTTGAAGGTGCAGCAGCAGCCATAGGCATAGATCAAAATTATGACAAGGGATATCACACCATCCTTGAAAGCGACATCAACGATGACCAATATTTCCTTGAGCAAGATTGGCAAACCATTGGCGAGGATTGGAATGCAGTGGGTTCTGACTTTAGAAAAGCTATACAAAAATACAAACAAGCCCTACATGAGCAGAATACAAACTATCTGGCTCGCCAATAAATTGCGTTTAGGCGAAGTGATGGTAAACCAAGATTCCCAAGATGATCCAGAAACTTCTTTAGAAAGCAGCTCTAAGTCGCCCAGCATTAGGAACAACGAAACTCCTTCTACAAGAACAGACTCTTCTGTGCTGGTAGAAAGAACAGTTATGGGTATGCGAAGAAGCCCTTTGCCACCACCTGAAGAATTTCAAGGATATGAAAATACACTGCGTGGTGCTGCAGATCGCATCTTAAAAATGGCTGAAAATGAACAATTGAACAGACACGCATTACAAAAACAAATGGTAGAAAGTGATATTAACATTAAGAAGACAGGACAATGGATGGGATACAGCATTTTTATTGCTTTGATAGGAATTGGTGCATGGCTGGCTATTTCTGGTAAAGAAACTACTGGATTTTGGACTATGGCAGCTGCTATAGTCTCGGCTTTGATAACTTTTTTTGGGAGTAAGTGGACATCTCAGAACCAAATAAGTAAAACCAAAGAGGATTAGTTTGAGAGTAATCCATTGTTTGCCAGAATGAAGTCATGACCCCTGATATTATTCGTCAACACATGGCACAACCGCTGCAAGTAGGCGGGGTAACTTTACGTAGCCGGGTTTTCCAATCGCCTCTTGCTGGTGTGACTGACCGGGTATTTCGTCAGCTGGTACGTCGCTATGCACCCGAGTCGCTCACTTATACCGAGATGGTGAGTGCGACCGGCTTGCACTATGCCAAGCAACTACCGCAGGTGATGGATGTATTGCCCGGTGAAACCCCGATCGCGATTCAGCTTTTTGATTGTCGCCCGGATTTTTTGGCTGAGGCCGCGATCATGGCTGAGGCGGAGGGCGCTCAGATTATTGACATCAATATGGGTTGCCCGGTCAATAAAATCACAAAAAATGGTGGTGGCTCCTCTCTACTCAAAGACCCGGAACTTGCCGGACAAATCGTTCATAAACTCACCCAAACCGTCAAAGTTCCGATCACCGTTAAAACCCGCCTCGGCTGGAATGATCAAGAGATTAATATCTTGGAATTTAGTCAGCGCATGGCGGATAATGGTGCGCAACTTATTACCATCCATGCACGTACGCGAGCACAACAGTTTGACGGTACCGCCCGCTGGGAGTGGATCGCCCGGGTCAAAGAAAAGCTCTCAATTCCGGTTATTGCCAACGGCGATATTTTCTCAATTGATGCAGCGCTCGCCTGTCTTGAGCAAACTGGTGCTGATGGCGTGATGTGCTCACGCGCAACCATGGGCAATCCCGCCCTCGTGGGACAATTGGATCATTTCTTTAAAACCGGAGAACGTTTGCCTGATCCAACGGCCCGAGAGCGTCTCTATTTAGTACGTGAACATATCCAGATGTTGTGTAAATTCAAAGGTGAGCGTGGTTTGCATCAAGCGCGTAAACACGCAACTTGGTATATCAAAGGTATTGCAGGCGCTAGTATATTGCGTGCTCAGCTAGCCCGGATGACTTCGCTTGCTCAAGCTGAGGATCTAATTGAAGCCGCATTACATAATTTAGACTAAACATCATTATAAAAAGAGCTTACTCAAATATGTCCCCGGTTCTCTAGCTGACTTCCTGTGGGAGCAAGAAGCTGGTCGCTTCGCTTGAGCGGGGAAATTTTAATGTATTCATTTATGTCAAAAGCTCCTCAGGAACTTTATATTCCGAGGAGCATTCAAGTAGAAGTGGTAGCCCCAAGGGGATTCGAACCCCTGTCACATCCGTGAAAGGGATGTGTCCTAGGCCTCTAGACGATGGGGCCACGTCTTGACCTTTCCAATATTAACAGACAGGTATGGTCTCCTGTCAATAAGCTATTCCGTATGTGTCAAAGTAGAACTATGCCTGAACAAGAATTAGCCTTAATTGTTACAACCGAAGCCCAAGGCGAACGGCTGGATCGGTGGTTGGCTCACGCCTTGCCACAGTTTTCGCGTACCCGGATTCAGACCTTAATTGCCGGAGGCCAAATTCAACGCAATGGACAACCCTGCCGCCCTAAAGACCCCGTACAGACTGGAGATCAGGTGATAGTGCTCGTTCCTGCAACTAAGCCTCTAGATTTGACAGCAGAGACCATGGATTTAAACGTGGTTTACGAGGATGCTCATCTGATTGTTCTCAACAAACCAGTAGGGCTAGTAGTCCACCCTTCACCCGGTCACGATACCCATACGTTGGTGCATGGACTTTTGGCGCATTGTCAAGATTTGTCGGGACTTAATGGCATCGAACGTCCGGGGATTGTCCACCGCTTAGATAAAGACACCAGCGGTTTGATTGTGATTGCTAAGCATGACCAAGCCCATCGCCATCTGCAGGCTCAAATTCAGGCTAAGACTGCCCAGAGGGAATACTTAGGGGTCATCCATGGACAACCAAAAACTGATGTAGGACACATCGATGCACCCATTGGTCGGCATCCGGTGCAACGGCTCAAGATGGTAGTCGTAGCAGATGGTCGTGTAGCTCGCACCCATTGGCAGGTATTAGAGCGCTTGAGTAATTTTAGTCTGCTCCATTTTCAGCTAGAAACTGGGCGAACGCATCAGATTCGGGTTCATGCGCAGTCGATGGGGCATCCAATCGTAGGTGACACGCTCTATAGTCAGGGCAAATCTCCGGTCAAGTTACCCGGTCAAGCGCTGCATGCGTGGCGCTTGGCTTTCTCGCATCCGATGAGCGGTGAGATACTACAGTTTCAGGTTATGCCGCCACCCACGATGCTAAAACTACTGCGGGTACTCGGGTCTAAGTTTGACGCTAGGGACATTACCACTGAAAGCCATGCAGCTTCGGTAAAGGGGCAGACACAGAAGTAATTGTGCATAAGCGAGGAATTTTGCCGCTGTCGTAGACCCGAAATTCGGTTTGGACATTAGCATTTTCCCAGCGCACGGCTTGATTGAGCACGACCGAACCCTTAGGATCAGAAACCGAGCGATGAAATGTGCCGGGAGGAATTTTTAGGATCTCGCGGTCTGTATCGAGACGAACCATGTGAAAAGGATAATTCCAAGAAAAATTGACCAGATAAAAGGTTCTGCCTCCCGATAAAGCCAAAAGATTGTCTTCTTGATGGGGATGCAAATAAAATTGCCAATAGCCTTCTTCACCGTCAGGCGGACTAATCGCAGGCCCTTGATGAATGACTAAATCGCGCACATTTGAGGCCGCAACAGTGATGTCAAAAAAGCGAACGCTCGGAGTATCACGAAACCGTTTGTAGGACAGCAATTCAAACACAAGCAAACACTCCTGACCTGAAGCTAGATTAAGTCTACCCATGGCGCATCACGCAGAATTGTTACACACGAACATTTTGGTGACTTATTAAAAAATTTGAAGTCTCAGATTTTCCATAAAAACTCCCGTCCTTCTAGGGTGCAGGCATCACCGCCTGAATAACCCGACCACCAATAGTGCCTGTAACTGTGGCGAGCGCCTGGGGTTGGCGGTCTTGCCAGTGTAGATCAAGAGTTCCTGGCAAAGTTGCGGAACCATCAAGGCGGACATGGGCTGTTACTAACCCCGTATGGTAGTTCCAATCAAGAGTACCGGAAACTTCGACACCAGCAACCCAAGCCACGTGATCTAATACACTTTCCGCTTATAGAATAAGGTATGGTAAAGAACCTTAGTCTTGTGAACCACCTGAGTGTGGAAGAATTAGAAAAGCGCTACCGCCAAGCAACGGACGGGGTGGAACGCACCCACCTGCAAATTATTTGGT
>JBBRQP010000078.1:0-13254 GCA_038226175.1 Gloeobacterales cyanobacterium | reverse complement strand
CGTATTACAGAAACTGATGCGAAAGGTTGGTTCACTCACTCTGGTTATCTTGGTACATCCGTATGAAAACCGCTGTAACTTCACCTATTTTAGGTAAAGTAACACGGTTATTCTGAATGCAGTCTTGTTTTATTTGTGGGTACGTGAAACTTCTATACCTACCTTGACCCTTGGATCTGAGCTTACCAGAGCGGTTTACCTGATGCATCTGATTTAAGATAACGGTCAAAGGCTTTCTTTACTCGTTCAATGCCATTTTGTAATACTTGAGAGTGAAGTTCGCCATATTCTGGAAATAGTTTCTTTGTATTGAGTAAATCTTTTTTCTGCCAGTAATAATCAGGCTGTTCCACAGTGGGGTCAATATTACAGGAAGCGATAGAGCAAGAATTAACAGGACAGCGAGTAGATTCATACCAGTTAAACCTTTCAGCCAAACGATAGTTATACTGACGACGCAATAGTTCAAGCCACTCATCTATTTGAGTGATTTGAGTAGGAGTGGGGCGCAACTTATATTGGTAAGCAACTATCATGAATGAAATATACCCTCCCTCTAGTTAACTTATGGCTCCCTATTGGTCGCATGGCTTATATCCCTAACGCATAGGGCGCGGAGCCTACGCCGCGCAAGTTAAAGGAATAGATGGAGCAAAGTGTAATTGAGGTTGTCATGATCAATCTCAAGAGAGAGGTAACATCATGTTTTTCCAGAGAATATGGCCTATATACCCAACAGCTCTTAGGGGGGCAAAATGGTTGCGACTTTTGACGATACCAAGCGAATTGCACTTGCGACAAAATTAGCGGACATGAGAGAGCTTCAAAATCTTCTGATTGCAGCTGATCAAAAACTACTTCCTCAATTTGCCGATCAAGAAATTCGTAATCGCTTCACAGATATTCTTGAAGATGACCGCAAAAACCTGGGTATTCTCGATACGTCGATTGTTCAGTACGGTATCCAAGCTGAGGCTAATCGAGCCAACCAAAAAATGCTGGAGCAAACACAAAGCTCTTTAGATAGTTCCGAGTTGAGCCTTTATCAAAAAGTAGGCCTTCTTGAGTTGCTCAAGCATCAACAAGTAATGAACGGACTGATTGCCCATAAGGCCGCTCAAAAAGTAGGTGCCGATGTGACTGTAGCTATTGGCCCGATCAACACTGTAAATTTTGAAAATCGCGCTCACCAAGAGCAACTCAAAGCCATTCTTGAGGTTTTGGGCGTACTAGAGTTGACCGGACAAGAAGCTGATCAAGGGCTGTGGGCTCGGGTACAAGATGCGGTGGCTGCTCTATCAGGTGTGGCTGGTAATGTCCTCAACCGCTCAAGCCAGGATCTCAAAATCCAAGAAGCACTCAGCTTGGATCATCGTAAGGTTGAAATTCTCTTCAAACAAATTGAGGATTCAGAAGACCCAGCCAAAATTCGTGAGTTCTTTGCACAGCTTGATCGTGATTTGTCGATTCATGCTGAGGCTGAAGAACAAACGGTCTACCCTGCAGTTCGGACTTATTATGCAAAAACCCAAGAGCTTTATAACGAACAGTCTGAGGCCAAGCTCATGCTCAAAAATCTGCAAGCTCTCAACCCGGCAACCGTCGAATTTAAAGTGCATCTTCGCAACCTAAAGGACGCGGTACAAGCGCATGTTCAGCAGGAGGAAGGACAAATGTTTCCTACGATCAAAGATAACTTTACTGAGGCCGAACAAAAGCAACTGGCAACGCAGTTTAACTCAGTCAAAGAACAGTTACAACGTGCACAAATGGCTAGCTTAAATTAGCCTAGACATGACTAAAAGGGTGGGCTTTGTTGTCCACCCAGATGACGATCAATAAACCCCTTGGAGTGCGCCATGCTACTCAAATATGTGACTACGGATGCTCTAGTTGAAATTCTGGATGTAGAGGAGTTAGCAAGTCCATTTGCGACAGAAGTTTTGGGAAAGAGTCAAGCCGGAGAAGAAGAGCAAGATAGCGAGAAGTTTAAAAAAAAGGAACTGATCTTTCCCTCTGGTGAGCAACTTCCACAATGCTGGATAGATGCTGATTATCGTCAAGATTAGCTCAGAAAAAATCTGAAGTGTGGCTTAGATACCAGGCATAGCTCTAGATGGTTACAGTTCATCCAAATTCTCGATAATGGCGCATCAGAAATGATGAAATTTGACTATACACGAGATTTTAAGGTGATCAGCTTCCGGGAATCGCCAGAACTTTACCAAATCGGTAAAGGTGAGCAAGGCGTATTACTAGTTCAACCCTATAAAAACGAGATTTTACCTCATTGGAAGTTTAAAACCCCAGAACTTGCTCTTCAATCAGCACAGACAATTTATGGGCTGTTTCTTGATTACAAGCTACAAGGTGATTTTGTGGGCATGGATATGGCGCGTAAGTTTTTACAAATGGGCTATACGCGTTCGCGCCGCTATGCCAATCATAAGTCAGGGCAAAAATATAGTAAGGACGATAAAACGATCTTGCCTCGCACAGAAGATCTAGTTAAAGCTGAATCGGCTGGGATATTTTATGAAAAATGGCAGCTAGCCAAGACAGACCCCGAATACCTAAATTTAGCGGCTCACCATCGCCAACAATACGAAGTAGTAAAGGTCGCATCAGACAGCACATAACGCTCAATTAACCTATTGAGGTAAATATTTTGAGCTACACATAGTCAAAAATATTTTCATCAGCTAATAACTGTCTCCATCCTAAGATAGAGCATAAATACTAGCCCTAGCTTTTAGGATAACTGTTAGTTAGTCAATCACGAAAAGAGACACGCTGTCAAAGCTGATCCGCGAGCTTTGAACATCATTAGTTGAGGAACGTCATGAGTGAGCAAACTCCAGTCAATGAGCACAGCAGAGATGAGAGTCTAAATGCCTATCGCAAAGAAACTGGTGAACACCTCACCACCGATGATGGTCATTTAATCAACAATACCGATAATTCGCTTAAAGCTGGTTCACGAGGCCCGACCCTCTTGGAAGACTTCCATTTCCGGGAAAAGCTGGCGAGTTTTGACCGTGAGCGTATTCCCGAACGTGTAGTTCATGCTCGCGGCGCAGGTGCTCATGGCTATTTTCAGCCCTATCAAGGGATGGCACAATTTACCAAAGCCAAGTTTTTGCAAGACCCAGAAGTTAAGACACCAGTTTTTGTACGGTTTTCGACGGTAGGCGGTTCACGGGGTTCAGCTGACAGTGTGCGTGATGTACGGGGCTTCTCAGTCAAGTTTTACACCGCAGAGGGCAACTACGATATTGTCGGTAATAATATTCCTGTTTTCTTTATCCAAGATGCGATTAAGTTTCCCGATCTAGCCCACGCGATCAAACCTGAGCCAGATCATGAGATGCCTCAAGCTTCGACAGCACACCCTAGTTTTTGGGATTTCATTTCTCTGATACCCGAATCGATGCACATGATCATGTGGCTATTATCAGACCGCACGATCCCCAGAAATTTTCGCACTATGCAAGGCTTTGGTATTCATACCTTTCGTTGGGTCAATGCCCAAGGCAAGTCTCACTTTATTAAATATCACTGGAAACCTCTAGCTGGGGTGCATTCTAATGTGTTTGATGAAGCCCAAAAATTGGCGGGTAAAGACCCTGATTTTCATCGACGTGATCTGTGGGAATCGATTGAGAAGGGAAATTTTCCAGAGTATGAATTAGGGGTACAAATTATTAAAGAGGATGATGAGTTTAAATTTGACTTTGATATCTTGGATTCAACTAAGCTCATCCCTGAAGAATTAGTTCCAGTACAAGCGATTGGAAAAATGACCCTCAATCGCAATCCAGATAATTTCTTTGCTGAAACCGAGCAAGTTGCCTTCCGGCCTTCAAATATTGTTTCAGGCGTTGACTTTAGTGATGATCCTTTACTACAAGGCCGTCTTGTTTCTTATCATGATAGTCAATTACATCGCTTGGGTAGCCCAAATTTTGTAAACCTGCCCATCAACCGTCCTGTATGCCCTTTTCATAACAATAATCAAGATGGAAGGATGCAAATGGAAATTAAGACTGGTCGCGTCAATTATTCACCCAATTCTCTAGGGGGCAACCAACCAGCACCAGCTTCTGAAGCAGAAGGTGGTTTTGTACATTATCCAGAACGTGTGGAAGGACACAAAATCCGTGAACGTAGCCCAAGTTTTGCCAATCATTTTAGTCAGGCTACCCTCTTCTGGAACAGTATGTCGGTAGTTGAAAAAGACCACCTAGTTAAGGCGGCTCATTTTGAGTTGGGCAAGGTCAAAAATAAAGAAGTTCAGCAGCGTATGCTGGAGCGTTTTAACTATGTTGATCACGGATTAGCTGAGCGTGTTGCCCAAGGTTTAGGCTTGCCAGTACCAACTGAGACTGAAATACCTAATCATAACCAAAAGTCAGCAGCTCTCAGTCAAGAACATACTATCAAGACAGCGAAAGGCCGTAAAGTAGCGATTTTGGCCGCAGATGGCGTGCGTCATGCTGAAATTGCCCTGCTCGAGCAAACTTTAAGCATACAAGGAGTCAATTATGAAATCGTGGCACCTCGTGGCGGCACAATTAAGAGCCAAGAAGGTCAGGAAATTGAGGTGCAGCAGACTTTTTTGACGACGGCCTCATTTATGTTTGATGCTATTTGTATACTAGGAGGCGAGCAAAGTGTTGAAACCTTAAAAAACCATACCGAGGCTCTCCAGTTTATCGACGAAGCTTTTGGGCATTTCAAACCAATTGCAGCCTCTAGTGAAGGGGTAGACCTTCTAATTCAGTTGGGCATTAAGGGTATTGACTCCGCTCAAAAAAAGACCAAAACGAGTACAGAGTCAGGCATCGTTATCAGTCACGAGCTATCTCAAGCCTTTGTTCACGCCTTTATTAATGCGATTAAAGAACATCGTTATTGGACGCGTTCAAAAAAAGAGTCAGCATTACTGTACTAGCCAAACCCCTATGGAGTGAAAGACCATGACCGCGTCACCTTCGAGTCCCCAACCGTTCCCGCCTGACAAAAATGAGGATACCCCTGAGATTGGTGGCGGTTTGCCTGTGATCAAGTATTGGGCCGAACACACTTTGTCCCTCGAAGGTCCCAAACTCTGGGAAACACTGTTTCACAAAAGTGCTTGTCTGTCTTGTTCGTGGGGCACTGGCGGGCAAAAAGGTGGTTTTACCAACGAAGTCGGCGAAAAAGTACAGCGTTGTATGAAAAGTGTAGAAGCGATCTCTGCAGAAATAAAACCTCCTGTGCCAGCGCATTTCTTTGAGCAAACTACTATTGCAGCCTTACAACAGCTGACTTCGCTTGAAGCTGACCGCCTTGGGCGCTTGAGTTTTCCTGTGATTTTGAGACAGGGTAAATCTCATTACGAGCGTATTTCTTGGCAAGAGATCTATACCATCGCCCAGTCTGCCTTGCGCAAACCGCCAGAACGGGTGGCATCCTACAGTTCAGGACGTTCTTCCAATGAAGCGGCTTTTTTGTTGCAACTGATGATGCGGGCTCTAGGCTCTAATAATCTGGCTGATTGCTCTGATCTATGCCACGCCCCTTCGACCACCGCGCTAGAGGAGATGTTTGGCACTAAGACTTCGATGGTCGATCTAGAGAACCTAAAAAAATCTGATTGTGTCGTACTCGCAGGTGCTAACTCAGCCTATAACCATCCCCGCTTTATGAATGAATTGATTAAACTGCGTGATCGCGGTGGCAAAGTCATTGTAATTAACCCGGTTGTAGAAATCGGCCTCGTCAAGTTTGGCTCGCCCTCGTTTCCAGCAACATCGCTGATCGCTGGTTCTGATATTGCTTCACTTTATTTACAACCGATCCCCGGTAGTGATGTCGCCTTATTTCTCGGTATCCAAAAATCCTTAATTGAACAAGGTTTAATTCACATGGCTTATCTGCAAGCCTACACAGAAGGCTGGGAAGCGGTCTTAGAGCAAGCGCAAGCAACATCTTGGGCCACTTTGACTGAACTGTGTGGCGTGCCCCAAGTAGAAATCGAAGTTGCCGCTCGGATTATTGGCACGGCCAAGGGTGTAGTATTTGGCTGGGCTATGGGCTTGACCCAGCAGGCTAATGGCGTTGATAACGTATTTGCGATTGCTAATACTGCTTTAGTTACAGGCAATGTTGCGCGCGCAGGAGCAGGCGTGATGCCGCTACGTGGTCATTCCAATGTGCAAGGATTTGGCTCAATGGGCGTTACCACAAAACTTAAACAAGCCATGCAAACAGCTCTCGAAAATCTATTGGGACGTCCTCTTAGCCGAGTGAAGGGTTATGAAACCCGCACGTTGATTGAAGCTGCTGATAGCGGTAAGGTCGATAGTTTATTGTGTCTAGGGGGCAATTTGTATGCGGCTAATCCAGATTCTACCGAGGCCAAACGCGCTTTGGGCAAGATCGAAACTATTATTTATCTAGCGACCAAACCCAACTTAGGTCACTTTAATGGCTTAGCAAAACACAACACGATTATTATTCCGGTCTTAAATCGGTTTGAAAATCCTCATAAAACTACAACCGAATCAGGAAATAATTTTGTTCGGCTTAATGATGAAGGCAAGACCCATCTTACTAAAGCCGATCTGATACCAGAAATTCAATTTTTGACGGAGTTAGCTGACCGTATTCTTGGGCAATATCCTGTGGATTGGCGACGGCTGCAAGATACGCAATATATTCGCCAATTAATTGCCAAAACAGTTCCGGGCTACGAGCAAATGGCAAGTATTGACCAAACCCAAGAAGAATTTACGGTCACTGACCGTATTTTCACGACACCGCGCTTCCCGACCCCGACGGGCAAAGCTAAAATGTTGGCAACGCCTTTACCAAACTTGACCTTGCCTGATCCTCAAGAATTTGGTGCACCCCAGTCGGCTCACGGTATTGTACTCGCCTTAATGACTGGGCGCAGCTACTCCCAACACAATACCGTAGTCTACAAAATTGATGACCAGTATCGCGGTATGCCCCACCGTAATTGCATTTTAATGAACCCCACCGATGCCCAAACAGCAGGATTTGCAAATCATCAGCGGGTCAGTGTCCAAGGCAATGTCGGTAAATTAGAAGATGTTGAGGTAATCTATGGCTCAGTGCGTCTAGGGGCTGCTTTGATGTTTTATCCTGAAGTGAATGTGATCTTCAAAGCCCGTATTGAACTGCGTTCGGGAACACCAGCTTACAAGCGCGTGCCTGTCTTTGTTTATGCCTAGTAATTGTTACTTGCACCAGACAGAAGTGGTAGTAACTGGCTTACGATTTGTTGAACGCAGTTTGACCATAAAACGTTTCTAAACTGGCTTTATCACCCACAAAACGCCAATGCCAGGGTTCGTACATCACACTTTGGGCATTGCCGCGTTCAAACGATAGCTCAAACCCAAAGCGAGCCGCATTTTTTTTGAGCCACCGCGCTGCTGCCGTACCCTCAAAGGATGATTTGACGGCTGTTGCAGGGGCTTTACCATCTCCGAGATCAAGGGCATAGCCCGTATGATGTTCGCTATAACCGGGTGGTGCACTGACTTTACGCGCTTCCATCACACCCCCTAGACGCACTACATTACGGTTAAATAAATTCTCTTGATATTTGTAATCTCGAAATCCTGAAATCGGCACAATGAGCACACCAGCTTGTCGCGCTGCTGTTTGCATTTGTTTAAATTTCGCGGCGGCGGCGCGGCGCATCAACACAACCTTTCCGGTACCTTCGCTCACAGGTACCAAGTCTTCGCGGGGAGCCTCAGGGTAAGCATGATGCGCGAGTAATTCCGTCCCAGAGCTATTATCCACAGGGGCTGGATCAAGAGGTGGAACGGCTTGGGCTGCAGGAATAGTGGTGTGTTGCGTTAACCAAATCAGGCCACCGCCCCCCCCTAGACCAACACCCAAAATCACCCCTAACAACCAGCCCCAGCCTCGCTTAGATTTGACTGGCTTAGACTTGGGCGCAGGGCTATATTCACGTCGGGCAGTAGGAATTTCGGGGAGGTCTTTCATTGGAGTTGCAGAACCTTGAGGACATCAAGCGCATGGGTATCCGTATTGACTTTATCAAAAACATACTCAATCTGTCCCTCAGGATTCACAATAAATGTTTTGCGGTTGATGCCCATAAAGGTTTTACCCATAAATTTCTTCTCACCCCAGACGCCATAAGACTCAGCCAAACTATGATCGGGGTCGCTGATGAGGGTAAAGGGCAACTTAAATTTATCCCGAAATTTTAAGTGAGATTTCTGAGAATCGGTACTAACGCCCAGTACGACGATGCCTCTGGTTTGTAGCTCACTCCAGGCATCTCGAAAACTACAAGCTTCTTTAGTACAGCCGGGAGTATTGTCACGCGGATAAAAATAAACAACCACGGTTTTTTCCTGAAACTGTGCCCAAGTGACGGTGTTGCCATCGCTATCAAGGAGCGTGAAGTCTGGAGCCAAATCACCAATACTGAGCGTCATCACATCTATTTGCACATCTCTCTTATCCTATCAGGGGTATCACTCAATTCGAGTCTTCGAGTCATAGTAGGGACAACTGCGGTGGGGTCTATTTTAAGACCGGGTCTCTAGTTAACTTTTGGGCTCTTTGGCAGTCGCGGTCGCTACTATCTCCAAACCTGAATAATCTAGGTCATCGGCTAAGGCTTGGATACTTTTTTGGGTTAGTGGATAAAGCCAATCTGGCGCAATTTCTGCCAGCGGGATCAAAACGAAATTGCGGTTGAGCAAATGAGGATGTGGAACAATTAATTGCGGTAGGTTGATCCTCTGATCAGCGTATAGCAACAGATCCAAATCTAAAGTTCTTGCTCCCCAGTGTACGGTGCGGGTACGCCCCCATTGGTCTTCGATCCGCCATAATATTTCTAATAAGTGTTCGGCATCAAGCGAAGTATTGATCGTTACACAGGCATTGAGATAATCCGGCTGTAGCGGGCCAATAGCAGAACTTCTGTAAAATGAAGAAACTTTTGAGACCTCAATCTGCGGCTGCTCAGCCAAAGCATCAATTGCTCCATATAACGTGGCTTGACGATCACCTAAATTGGAACCCAAACCAATTGCAGCGACTTTCAACTGCGAATCTGCCCATCACCTTGGATGATATACTTGGTCGTTGTTAACTCAGGTAAACCAACCGGTCCTCGCGCATGGAGACGTTGGGTTGCAATACCGATTTCTGCACCAAAACCAAATTCAAACCCATCAGTAAAGCGCGTTGAAGCATTGACATAAACCGCAGCAGCATCGACGCGGCTACAGAATAATTGAGCATCTCGGTAAGATTCGGTAATGATCGCCTCTGAATGTTGGCTACCATAGCGGTTAATCCAATCAATTGCAGCCTGGGTCGAGTCAACAATTTTGACAGCTAACATCAAATCAGAATATTCTTTGTACCAATCTTCTGCGGTCGCTACGCCAAGACCCGGTAAATACTGCCGGGTGCTCTCACATCCAAGGACTGTCACACCAAATTTTTGTAGAGCCTGGACTAAAGGTTTAAGATGCGTCTCTACACAATCTTGATGAATTAACAGCTTCTCAGCAGCGTTACACACAGAGGGGCGTTGGACTTTAGCATTGAGCAAAATTGCCTCTGCCATCGCGAGATTAGCCGTTTTATCCACATAAATATGACAGTTGCCAACCCCGGTTTCGAGAACAGGCACCGTAGCATTTTTGGTGACATAACTAATCAGCCCAGCACCACCACGAGGAATCAATAAAGCTAAATATTTGAGTCGAATCAATGGCTCAACTAGGGAGCGTTCTCCCGGCAACTGTTGGATACACCCCGGTGGAATTCCTTCGCTATAGGCGGCTTCACGTAGCAATTTACTGAGTATCTGGTTGGAGTTTTCGGCCTCTTTACCACCCTTGAGCATCACGCCGTTGCCAGACTTGAGACATAAACCAATAGCATCTGCTGTTACATTAGGTCGCGCTTCATAAATTACCCCGATCAACCCCAAAGGAACACGTACTTGTCGAATATCCATCCCCTGCGGATGTTGCCAGCCCCGTGTTACCACACCCACCGGATCAGGCAGACGCACCAATTCCTCGAGACCAACGGCCATGCCTTCGATGCGCTGGGGGTTGAGTTTGAGACGGTCTAATAGGGATTCGGTTAGCCCAAGCTCGCGACCGCTCTCGAGATCGAGCGTGTTGGCTTTAAGGATTTCTTGTTTACCCTCACGTAAAGCTTGAGCCATTGCCTGAAGCGCCTGATTTTTTTTCTTGGTTGGTGTAAGTGCGAGTTCTTGAGCAGCACTAAAGGCAGCCTCTCCCAAAATATCTAAATCAATCATGACGTTATCTCTCTGGAGCAACCTTAGCGGCGCTGGCGAATGGTTAACCAAAATAACACAGCCGGAATTACTAATAGAATAGCGGTCATCAGTGACCATAGCATCATGCTCGGGCCGTGAGGCCAAGTAATAGAAGCGGGTAGCCACAAAAGTAGGAGCGGTAAAATAACAATCAGAAAAGCTGCGGGTAAATAGGTGCTCTCCAGACCCCGGCTATCGTCACGCCACATAGTTCCAGTCCATTGCCAGGCTTTTTTGTAGGGGTAACTCGTCGAGAGTTGCTCAAGGGTGTAATTTTCTTCACTTAGCCCAAAAATTTGATTACAGCGATCACAGCCAAAAGCGTCAGTGAGAATAATGGCTTTAAGTTGCCCCCGTTTACAGCGTGGACAAGGATAGTATTCGGTCAGATCAATCTTCTCGGGCTTCATTACGCGACTCGTCTTTTCGCCGTGCGTCGTTCGGTACCAAAATCTTAGCAGAAAGATGGATTAGGGCGAACCCGCCTTAGAGAATAACTTTATTCTTACTGGTCGGTAGCCAAGCTGTGGCCCTAAAACTTGATTTATGTATGCGTATACCAAACTAGACTAATTTGCTGATGAGAATTTTAATAAGTTCTCTAAGTCTGATTTATACTAATGTTCAGATTTCATCTTTGCTGAAAGCTTGCAGCTTTTTGTCAATTCTCTAACGGGTTTCTCAATCATTTAGGTAAGTAATGGTTCTTGAAGTCGCATCTTTCTTTAGTGGCATAGGAGGTTTTGACCTTGCCTTTGAGCAAGCAGGTTGTCAGGTAGTATTTCAATGTGAAAAAGACACCTTTTGTAAAAAAGTCTTGAAAAAGCACTGGCCTCACGTCATGCTTTCTGACAACATCAAGGAACTTACTCCCCAAGAAATACCGCCAGCGGATATTTGGTGCGGGGGATTTCCATGTCAAGACTTATCATTGGCAAATCAAGGAAAACGGCAAGGTTTGGAGGGTGCGCGTAGTGGACTTTTTACCCAATTTGCAGACTTGGTTAACGCAGCAAGACCAAAATGGCTGGTCATTGAGAATGTCCCTGGGCTTCTTAATAGCGGAAACGGGCAAGATTTCAAATATGTCATCGAAACATTGGATGACATCGGGTATTTCGTGGCATGGCGCGTATTGGACGCAAAGTATTTCGGAACATCCCAACGCCGTCGCCGCGTCTTCCTTGTCGCAAGTTATCAAAGCGACAGCGCCGCTAGAGTGCTTTTTGAGCAAGCCACACCTCGAGAAATGGTTAGAACGCTCCAAGCATCGCGCAATCCAACTACCGAGTTCTTTAGAAGTGGCTTTCAAGAGTCAGATTTATTTACTATCCAACATGCAACCATTGGTCGAAAACCTTCCGCCGGACCCCAAGCCAAAGGTTACCGCAATGATGGAGAAACCTATACCCTTGACTCACGCGGAAGTTCCGACGTTGTTTGTGCGCCGCATGATGGCTTCGGAGTACGAAACGCTTCAGGGATTTCCAGAGAATTGGACTCTCGTCGATTAAGGGCATTAGGTAATGCGGTCTGTGTTCATGTGGTTCGTTGGATCGCATCACGGTTAGTCAATGAAGAAATGAATATCCAGCAAATTCTGAGTACGAAGGGAAATGCCAATTTCGATTGCTGAATATTTGGGCTATAGAACAGATGTCCCTTTCCCCGATATAATTCCGTCGATTCGCGGTGGTGCAATAGTCCCTACTTGCCCATTCTCAGGAAGCGCGTGTATTAAATTAGAACATAATCCGCCATTACAACCAGTTTGTTCAGTTCGAGTGCATGGTGCGGGTTTTACTAATCAGCCTTTTATTGTTTGCTCAAATCGTTTAATTCCTGCCCAAGCACAAACGCTCTCTCCTTCTCATACGGCTGCATTAGCCTCCGTAGCACAAACTTTATTTCCAGGTATCAATCCCGGCAATGTGGGCTTTCGGCGTCAAGTTGGTATCAATCTTAATCCTGGTAGATTAATGCTAGATTATATTCTTCAAATAGATCCAGCAACTCTTTTTACGGCTGGTTCTTCAAGGGTTATTCTTGAGATTCAAGGCGGAGGAGAGACCAGTAATACGGGTACTATTACACGATATGTTGATGAGAATTTGGTGATGAAATTCAGCCAAACCTTTTTCGTAAATCCTACATACAACTTCTGGAGGAAAAAAATCGGTTAATCAATATTTATCGTCATGCGGCTAACTATGCGGAAGACTTGCAACAGTTACGCAAAGATATTGAGATTTCTAAAGCGGAAGCATTGGCAACTTTAGATGAGATTTTGTTGGAGCAATTCACAAGTCTTCGTATCAAGTATGAGGAGGCACAACTCACGGGTAAACCGAAAAAACGGGTGCTTAATTTGGCAGATATCAAAAAATTAGAGCCATTTCATTGGGGTTATGAGTTTGATGAGATTATCAATCAGAGGGGCGGGTTTGATGCAATTATTACCAATCCGCCCTGGGAAATTTTTAAGCCTCAAGCTAAAGAGTTTTTTGCGGAATATAGCGATCTGGTTACTAAAAATAAGATGGATATCAAACAATTTGAAAAAGAGCAGGCGATCTTATTACAAGAACCTGAGATTGCTCAAACCTGGATTACTTATCAAAGGGGTATGTCAAGAAGATTGTGTCAGTGTAGAAATCTCACATTGGTAACCTCCCATCAAACTCAATCGCAAACCGATTCAAGGCTCCTTTCCAATCTCGGATCGGCATCGTCCATTTCTTTGATAGGTTCTGAATCGCCAAGTAAATGACTTTGAGCGCCGATTCATCGGTGGGAAATGCCCGATGGTTGCGCAGTACTTTGCGCAAGGTCATATTTACCGATTCAATGGCATTAGTGGTGTAGATCACTTTACGGATATCGGTCGG
>JBBRQP010000077.1:0-13433 GCA_038226175.1 Gloeobacterales cyanobacterium | reverse complement strand
GCAATTATTCGTTGTGAGCCTTCTTTATTGAAGTAGGCAGCTAAAATCCGTTGGCGCAGATCCACTGAATATGGTTTTCCCATCACCCTCTCCATTTAGTCCAATTAATATAGCTCTTTCACTTGAAAATTGCTGTAAGCTAAAATTGCGTCTCATAGTCTATCGAAGCGGTTACATCCCGCGAAAAATCAGTACCTAAGCGTAGTTGTACACTATCAGTCAAGCGATAACGGATATTGAGGCGGGTCAACTGAGACGGATCGGTTAGGCTTTGCGAGATCGATAGGGAAAACTGGCGGTTAATATCTTTGCCTACCTCAAGGCCAATCCCCAAAGCAATAGCCCCTGCACTACCCGGAATCGTGCGGGTCGTCGGGCCAATCCGAAACTCATCTAAAGACAGCGTCTCCAGGACAAATTCCTCTACAGGATTAAATAACGGACTGGTCACAAAAGAAGCCCCCGTATTTAACAGCGCACCTGCGCTCCCTCCGCCCAACAAGGCCACAATATCCGCTTGTGCCCTCGGCGGGGAGCTACTTAGATTAAGTTCTGGTTTCAATGCCCGACCTGTAACCCGCGCCTCGACGCGCACGACTTCCTGAAAACCGGGTGTGTTATTGAGTGCTGCCGTATTGCCAAAACGGTCATTGAGAAAGGTTACTTCATTGACCCGGGCTGTCGCAACCAGATTTAGTTCGGGATTGAGCCCCAACTCGGGACGAAACCGCGCCACATTATTGTAAGAACTATCCAGATAAAAAGGCGTTGGAAATAGATTAAGCCGTCCGCGCAAAAATTCGACTTCGCCCTCCGGTTGGATCGCATCTAAGGTTCCTCTTAGGAGCAACTTGCCGCGTGTATCCACCCGAAAAACTGGTATTTGCACAAGGGTCAAACGATCACCCAAAATGACCTCTAAGCCATTTAATTCTGGCGAAGTAATGCGTTGTACAGAGGCAGTTTCGGCCTGCGGATCAGGCGGGCCATAGAACACCACGGTTTTCTTCTTGGTCGTATCTGGTAGACTAAACCGCCCATTTTCGAGAATAATTTTTCCGCCAAAAGTTGGGGCAAGTAGCGTGCCATCCAACAAAAGTTGACCACGCGCTTCGCCTTCATAAAGCGAGGGTAGCCTGATATTGAGCCGATCAAGATTGAGGGCAAGAGGGGCGAGTTGATCAGCCGTTCGGCTCAGTAGCGCAAAATAACCAGGTTCGGCAGTAATGCGTCCGCCACTAAAATTTCCATCTAGCTGGGTTATTTGTGCCCGGTCACGCTGAAAAATAACATTGGCATTTAAGTTAGTTAGGGGGTCGGCAAAACCAGTAAGTTTCATCTGAGCGGCTTTAAGTTGGAGCGTCCCTTGCAAAAGTAGGGCATCGGTCGTACCACCGATTTGGAGATTAACTTCACCTTCGCCGTCCTGCCAGACCACCTGATCCGTAAAAAGATTCAGTAAACCCAAACCTTGATTTTTGATATTGACTTGCATCCGTACCCGGTCATCATTGAGCTTGGCACCCAAGACTGGCAGCGGAAAACTGCCGTTAATATAAGCTGGTTCATCACTGGTTGCCACACGCACATCTAATAAACTTAGTCTCGCCTCACGATAGCTCAAGCCTCCGGATGCTTGTTTGAGCGCAGCCCGATTGAGGAAGCCATTATTGATTTCAAAATCTCCGCGCAAAATGGGATTAGCCCGCGTACCACTGAGTTTGGCTTGTAAAGAAGCATCCCCTTTGACTTTAAGATTAGGCGGCAAAAAGAAGCGACTTAGGTTAGCCGGGAAATTTTGGATCGTGATGACCCCCTGTTGACGATCGGGGCTAATCGTGCCCTGAAAACTACCTTTGCGTTCTCTCTGACCAGCCAGTGCGACCTGAAATTGATCCAAGCCAAGAGTTTGATTGCGCAAGCTGCCTGTACTCTGAATCGTGGCTAGTTTCAGGCTTTCCCACTGCCAATTTTGTCCATTTAGGTTAAAGGTCACCTGCGGATTCGTTAATTGCCCTTTAACTTGTACCCGGCCTTGGAAAGCCCCGCGCAGGGTGCTTAGATCTTGGGCGCGTCCGGGGGTTTGCGCCTCATATCGACTCATAAATGCCTCAAAAGCCTTGAGACGATTAGCCAAATCTCCCGTTAGATGACGGGCTACGGTACGCACATCACGGGCTGTACCCAAGGGATATGGAATCAAACCCTGGCTAATCAGCGCGGCGATATCGGTTAACGTCTCGATGCCCAAAGCCTGACGTAAGCCCTCCAGGGTGGCATCTTGCGTCATCAAATCAGCTTTAATCCGGTTATTGTTGGGCTGCCAACTGCCACTAAAACGATAACTACCTGCTTGGTCTGCGAGGATAACTTGGGCTTGAGGGATTTCCCAACGACCTGATTGATACCGAAACTCAGCTTCAGCACTGCTAGCGCGCAGGGTACTAAAGCGCGCCTGTTCAAAACTTAGATGACCACTAGCCTGAGTCGCTCCTCGTAATCGCCAACGATAATCGCCGCTGACTTGACCTGCCACCAGACCAATAGGCCACTGGGGTTGGGCTAGAGCTACCACGGTCGGCAGGGAAAAATTAGCTAACTTACCTACGAGATCATCGCCTTGACGCAGACCTGTAAGCAGGGTTTGGTTACGTTGGATCACTATTTGACTAGGTTGGTTGTTGATCAGTGCCACATCGACACGACTGGCTTGTCCGGTGAGATTGACACGCGCTTGACTCGGTTGCCAATGATAGTCACCAGTGAGTGTCGGAAAGCTAATTTGGGCGGATTGAAGGTTTTCAAAAACCCCTGTACCTTGAAAACGCGGATGCGTGGGATTGCCGCTCAGATAGGTCGTCGTCGTGGCAAGACCCGCAAACGTCAGCGGTAATTTGAGACCATAGAGAGCAGACAGAGGAAACCGACGTGACGTTAGCTGCAAATCCCACTGGGGAATCTGGAGATCAGAGCTGAGTGCTACTGTGCCAGTGACTTGTAAAGGCTGGGGTAAAGGGTCAGAAAGGGTCAGCTTTTGACCATCCCAGGCCAGATGATTAGCCAGGGTAGTCTTGACCAGACCCACGCCTTGGGGGAGGCTCACCTGTCCTTGGGCGCGAACTTGCGCAAGGGCAAATTTACCCCAATCCCCTAGAGCTTGTACCTTGCCATCAAGTGATCCGAATACCGGAACCCCAGCAATAGCTAAACCGGGCTTAATCTGCTCAAGCCGTAGTCCCTTAGGCTGTATCTGCGCCTGCCAACGGTTTTGGGCGAGCGTACCATCGACTGCGATCTGACCGCCATATTTTGTAAAGGTTGTTTGAGTTAGATCAAAATGATTGCCTAGGATCGCCAACTGGCCTCGACCCGGCCAGCCTCCGCCCGCTAATTGCCATTGCACACGACTTTGTAGGGCTTGAAATGAGCCTTGGGTATCGATTTTGACCGTTAGAATGCCGAGGCTTTGAGCGGCTGTACCGCCATAGCGCAGCCAGGCTTCTTGAGCCTGTAACTGAGTTCCCGCTCCCTGAAAGGCTAAAGTTTGGCGGGTCAAATCCACCTGCGCACGCCCAGCCACCCGACCGCCCAACAAACCTAATTGCAGATCAGGAAACGTCAATAATTTTTTAGGGACATCTAGCTGAAATGGCGTTTGATAGCTAGTGAGTGGCAGACGATCAATTTGTCCGACCGTAGTCTGGATGGCACGACCCTTGATCATAAGATGCGTCAAAGGCCCTGTTACACCAGCTTCTGCTCGAATCGAACCTACCACGGGTACCGGGAGCTTGATACCAAAGGTATTTTGAATACTAGTCAAAGCTAGACGTTCACTGCGCAAACTAAGATCGAGACTGTGTAAGTTGTTGAGACTACCTTGTGCCGTGATATCGAGTTGCCCATAGCGTCCTCGTAGTCCCGGTGTCTGTAAGTCCTGATTTTGTAAAATCACCGGCCCGCTGAGGTTACGAATCGGCTGAGGCAAACCAGCAATGCGACTAATTCCATCTTCTAGACGTAGTTGACCATCCCAGCGCGGTAGTATTTTGCCATCCCAATGTAACAATACGGCACCTGTCGCCAAGCCTTCGAGATCAAATGTTGGTTTTAGGTGCAAAATCCCTAAAGGTTTAGCAATCGGTACACGGGTCAGCTGTACCTGCATATCGGTACGTTTTTGTTCTGGTAAAATCTCACCTTGCACCTTGACGGGAGCCTGTTCCAAGTTGCCCTGTGCCGTGAAATTAATTTTGGTCGCACGACTACTCTTGGCCTCACCCATCAGGCTAGTCACTGTAAAAGCAGGACTGCGATTGGGCACAACCTCAATCTTGCCTTGTATGAATTTGACCCGTGCCACTTGTATCAATGGCGCTTCTTTATTAGGTGCAAACTTAAGTAACTCAGCGAGTTCCCAGGTACCTTGAGCGCGCTGTCGAATCCTTAGTTCTGGGGCAGTCAGCTCAATATTCACGGGAATTGGGCGTGTCTTGAGTACATCCCAAGGGTTAAAGGTAAGCTCTGTGGTGCGTACTCTGGCTAAACCACTAATTTGACTATGCTGTAAACGAATACGGCCTAAGCTAATTTCTTCTATGGTTCCTAAACTAACTGGACGTTTTAAGGTTGTTGTCAATTGCTGTTCGAGTTGGGGAATAAGCTGCTTGGTGGCTAGATTTTTGGCAATAGTATTGAAAAAGATTACCCCCACGCCTAGGGCAATGAGTGTCATTCCTACCAGTCCTAAGGTGGTATAAAAAAAGATTTTGGAGATCAGTTTCAAGGGAGTCGCCAAGTTCTCACCCTAGCTTAATACACATGCCCAGCCAAAATCTCGGCCTGAGGATGGGAGATTGAGCGTGACGACGCGGTGGGCTTAACCCGATATCGAAAAACCAAAAATTTTAGCCTTGACGTTTTTGGCGATAGAGACCCAAACCGCTCACCAATATCAGCCCTAGAACCGATTAAGGCTCAGGGACTGTCAACGTTGTTAGGGTTATGTTATCGACTAATAAAGCTGAGCGAATAAAGGTATCTGACACATTAACCGCTCCAAAAGCAAGATTATAGGTACCTGCCGTCGCTAGGGTAACGTGATAGCCCGTTTCACGATCAAACGCTGTCGGTGAAGTAATCGATGGATTATTAGTATCGGCCAGTTTGGTGATGCTGCCATTGAGACTAAAAAAAGCAAAGTCATCAGTTAAAAAGTTCCAGTTAAACGTCAAGGTACTCGGTGCAGTTACCGTATAGGTTTGCGCGATCCCCGAACCCGTCGTCACATTGCCGTTACCCATATTATCTAAGGCACCAGCTGTCAGCCCTAGGGTTGATTCCAAGCTGCTATCGGTGACCGAACCAAACCCCTTGCTCATACCACCTTGGTAAAGACCTTGGGGCGGTGTACTACCCGCAAAGGCACTCGAAGTCGGCGCAGGGGTGCTGCCTACCGTTGTCCAACTACTGTAAGTTCCGGTTTCAAATCCACCGTTCATCAGCGAGGCAGCAGAAACGGCAATGCTCAAAAATGGGCTGACTAAAGATAGCGCGATTAGACGATGCATCGGAGATCTCGGTTAGAGGCAGGGAGATTTGACTTGAAAGCGAATAGGGCTAAAAGCGCGGGTGATGGCGGAACGCACTTGAATTTTACTGGTCACAGCCCCAGCCGGAACAGTGGTATTGATTTGGGTATCACCAATAATGCCAAAGCTAGCATTGACATTATTGCTAAATCGTACCGAGGTTGCTGTAGTAAACCCAGAACCAGTTAGGGTTACAGCAGTGCCTGGCAAACCACAGGTTGGACTCGCAGCCGTGATCACTAAAGAGCCTATGGGTAGGGTCAAACCGGCCACTACACCTTCGTGATCACTAGCAGGATTAAGGTATTCTGGGTCTAGATGGACGATATCGGTTTGGGGTGTGGTGTTGGTAAACAGATTACTAGAAACCAAAATGTGATCCAGAACCTGAGAGTTACCCTCAAAAATAAACATGTAGCGGTCAGAAGTAGGTACCGTATCCACCAGGTTATAGAGAACACTGCCCTTGAGTGTAGTAAGCGGTGCTGAAAACTCAAAGTCATTGAGGTCACCCAAAACCACAATATTGGCATTGGATCAAGGCTGACAATCTGGCTCACGAAACTCGTTAATGATGACTTGACTAAAAACTGGCGCGGTCAAAATTACTTGAGTAGCTGCAAAGCAAGAGAGAGTACGTACTAACCAACGGCAAGACACAGAACTGATAAACATGGCTCAGCAATGAAATACCTTATTCACTATAGTTAGTGCAGGTTAACGCAAGGGTAAGTTTAGGTTAAGGCGTGCATTTTTTTTCTCGCTGTCCATCAATCTAAAGTAGCCATGCCCACTTGGATAACTAATTTACCCCTAGGCGCGAGTTTGAGCCTTTTATTGAGCTTATCTGTGCTGGCAGCTCCCACAAACACCCAAGCTGTGGCTCTGCGTCAAGCCCTTATTGGCGCCGGGAAGAATCCTAATCCTTTTTATCATCCCTTGGCAAAAGCTGTGCAAGCACCACCAGCTCTGGCTTCACGCCCTTTGCCTGTCATAGTCAAAAAAGCTGTACCAGTTGTTGCGACAATTCTGCCTACTGTAACCGTACGTGGTCTGATCACCTTGGGTACTGAAACCCTAGCACTCGTTCACTTTCAGCAAGAAGATGAACTACTGCGGGTTGGTGACCAGTGGCTCGGCGTGCGGGTCATGGCGATTTCTAGTCAAAAGGGGACAGTGAGTTTTCAAGAACATGGTCAGCGGGTGATTCGTCATCTAGAGGAACAACCCTATGTACGGTAAATTTTGGCTGAGTTTTTTGTATTTGAGCGCCTCGGTAAGTCTTCAAGCGCAAACTGCTACGGTCTCTCAAGAACTCCACACCCCTGATCTAGTCCTAGCCCCAGTCTTCGCACCACAATTTGGCGCACGCGCCATCGCACCACCTACTGGCGATCTCGCCATATCAACCCTCAATCTAGCGCCACTGCTCAAACTCGATAACCATGAACCTGTCACCCTCACCCTCAAAGATGCCCCTGTGCGGGAGGTTTTGACCCTCTTGGCTCGACGTGCTGGCCTAAATATAATTTTTAGCGGTAATGTTACGGGCAAAACAATCTCCCTTGATGTGCAAGCTGACCCTTTAGAACAAACATTTAACCTGATTTTGCGCCTTGCTGGACTCAAAGCCCAACGCACCGCCAAGACCTTACTCATTGGGACAGAATCAACCAATGAAGTAATGACAGTGCGTACCTTTCGGCTCAATCAAGCCAATGTAGTACAAGTGTTACCGCAAATTCAGGGCTTACTTACCCAATTACAAGAACCAGTCTATGGGAGTACCGATACGCGCACCAACGCCTTGACCTTAGTGGGTAGCCCACGCGCGCTAACGATTGCCGCTGCCCACATTGCGCAACTCGATGTGCGTCAACGTCAAGTCCTAGTATCGCTCAAATTAGTCGATGTGGATCTGCTCGATACCCAAAATCTGGGAGTTGGTTTTGCGGCACAGTTAGGACAATTTGCTTTTGGCAGTCTCGATACAGGGCGAGTTGGCACCCCTACTACCTTTGTGACATTTCCTAATACCACCCTATCGAGTACGGGGACTGTAGCGGTAACAGGCACTACGTATGTCGCCCCTTTACCCAATAGCTTGCTTACCCAGGGTCAAGTGATCACCGGTGGCGTACCCGCTGTAACTTCGGTCAATACCAATCCCATCATTGGCCCGATAGGGGTGCTCAATAACTTCATCAGCACCTTTGATAGTGGGCTGCAAGGGATTGCATCTCAAATTCAGACCCGTCTTCAGGCTTCAATTCAGGCCGGTAACTCTAAATTATTAGCTGACCCCAAAATTGTTCTTCAGAGTGGCGATGGCGTGAGCGAGAGTAGTGGGGCACAAATTGATATGAGCGATGATGTGATTGTTGGTACCCAGATTCGGGTTGATCCCGCGACAGGGTTGACGACGACCACGATCCAAAAAGATAAAGCAGGCGTAATCCTGGATGTCGCCGTGTTTAATATTGATGATAATGGCTATGTCAGTCTTGCCCTTAAACCCTCAGTCACCTCAATTGTCTCGACTCAGCGTGATGCAGCTAATAATCTTGTCACGCTCCTGAGCCGCCGCAATATTGAGGTCAAACGTTTACGTTTGCGGGATGGACAAACCTTGGTGATGGCGGGTCTGGTGCAAGATCAAGCGTTGACCTCGAGTAATAAAGTACCTTTTCTCGGTGATTTACCTTTATTAGGTATCTTGTTTCGTTCCGAGTCCGTGATCAACCGTAAACGGGAACTTGCCCTATTGGTTACGCCCTATATTCTCAAAGACCCGGTTAGCCCTGCCGAACCTGCACCCTAATCTTGGGTTGATTCTTTGTCCACCCGAAATTCTTGTACGGTTTGTTCTAACATAGCGGCAGCTGTTGCTAGTTCTTGCAAAGATCCAGAGACTTGAAGCGCTTGACGTGCGGCGTTTTGGGCGGTATTTTCCACATTGCGTATTACCTGTGCTGCATCTTGAACGAGCGACTGCTGGCGGGTTGTAACCGTGTTGATATCACTTACAAGGGCTTGCAGCTGACGTGCCGTTTGTAGCATCTTGCTGAGCTGGGCTTGGCTAGTTTGGGTAATAGATGTACCTTGACTGACTTGGCTTGCCCCAAGCGTTATCGCATTCATGATAGCGCCCGTTTCATTTTGAATATTTAGAACAACCTGTTCGATTTGACGGGTTGCGCCCGAGGCAAGATTGGCGAAATTCTGAATATCGGTATCAGCCCCCGGCGCGCCCTCTTTTTGAGCTTCAACACTGGCTTTAAGAACGAGTAGATTGGCTCGCATCGAGAGCTGGTTAACTAAAGCCACGATTTTTGCCATATCTTGGGTTGCAGCGGCTAACCGTTTGACCTTTTTTTCGCCGTCAGTCATGGTTTCACGCAGACTAAGCCATTCGTTAAGAGCCTGATTGACTGCTTGATTGCCTTGGTCGGCTTGGTCACTGACCTGTTCAGCGGTTCTTTGGGCAGTTTGAGCTTGGCTGACCACATGCAGAAGGGACACGTTCATTTTGCTTAGGCTTTGTGCCCGACTAGCGGTTTTTTGGGCTTGTTCTTGGGCTGCCGTCGCTAATAACTGGGTGGCAGCCGCGTTACTGAGTGCCGTACTTTTGATGCGTAATCCGGTGGTCTGGACTTGGCTTACCAACTGACGCATTTTTTCGATAGCGGTATTAAATGCTGTAGCAACTTCACCCAGAGCGCCAGTTGGGGTTGTTGCCTCAACGGTGAGGTTACCTTGCGTGACATCATTAATCTCGTCTGAGAGTTGTTTTATCTCTTGTTGGAGTTGTTCTTGAGCCTGTACCTGCTGTAATGTTCCTAAGTTGTAGTTGGCCAGTAATAGTTGGGTTTGGGTGACCAGTTCTTGCATAGGAGCAGCTACTTTGCGACCTACCCCCCCAGATAGAGCGACAGCAGCTACGACGCTCAGTAACTGTAGTCCTAGATAAATTGCCCAGTACTGCGATAACAAAAAGAATCCAATCAACCCCGCAGCGGCCGGTAAAGCAATCAGTGGTAAAGCGAGCTGTACTGATTGCTGACGCACTTCTTGAACAATGCGGTTAACCTCAGAAATATCTAAAATCTGGTCTAAGACAGTATTTTGATCTGCCATTAGAGGCGGTGGTGCCATCAGGGGGCGCGTGGAGGCTTGGTCTCGAGATTTTTTAGGAGGGACGACGGGTTGTGGTGCGGATTTGATTACAACAATGGGCGGCTGCGCGACCTCAGCGGGTAGGGTGCTTGTGGGTATATCGGCTGGATCTACACCTAGACGCCGCAAGCCCCGTTGTGCAGTATGGCGTATTTCTGAGCTAGTAGGTAGGTTGAGGATCAGTTCGTATTGTTCGCGGGCTTGGGTCTGCTCACCAATTTGTTGTTGGGCTGAGGCTAACCAAAGCCGGAGGCTAGCATCATCAGGACGGTTGGCAACTAGTTGCGCAAAAAGCTGCGCGGCCTGGGTGTATTGCTCCTGAGCAAATGCTTCGACAGCTTGTTGATAGGTGGTGCTCGCAACCATAAATAATGACCTCAATCCGTGAATATCCGACCTTGGGGAAGATGCAAAACCCTTATGGGTCTATTAGTAGCACAGCACTTGATAACACTTGCCAAACTAAGCCTAGCTGTGGGCAAATCTACGGCAGAGCGCAATGATCTTACCTGAGTTTAGCGTTGATAGAAAGCTGGAGGCTGAGTGTGCTCTGATTTAGACTGAATTGACACCTAATACTTGGGCTAGTTACCCAAAGCTGAAACCGGATCAGACGTTTACGGTTTGGCATTGCCATCGCTCCCCGAAAAGTGCCAGTATTACGCTATGGATAAAAATGTTCTTATTGTCGGTGCCACGGGTTGTGTGGGTCACTACCTGGTAGAAGAACTGGCGAGCCTTCCGGGTTACCGTTTACATTTGCTTGTGCGCAATCGGCAAAAGCTTAAATTCAATCCCGATTTGTTGCCTCAAGTAGCGATTGTGGATGCAGGATTGGGAGATTTTGACCAGTACGCCGATCTCTTGCCTGAGATTGATTATGTGATTAATTTAGCTACGGCGTGGGGCGATCCTCAGGTCACCGAACAGGTTAATATTGCCTACCCGATCGAGCTTTACAACCGCTTGAACCCCGAGCGTTGTCGGCGTATTTTTCATTTTTCTACCGCTAGCATCCTCGACCAGCATCATCAACTTTTGCCAGAAGCAAAAACGCTAGGTACTGATTATATTCGCACTAAGTATTTGTGTTATGAGCAGTTGGCCTCAATCAAGCTGGCTGACCGGGTGACAACGATGTTTCCGACCTTGATCCTAGGCGGCGGTAAAGACAAACCCTATTCCCATATTGCCGGGGGTGTGCCGGATTTGATCAAGTGGTTTGGGGCGATTCAGTGGTTGCGCTGTGATGCGAGTTTTCACTTTATTCATGCTCAGGATATTGCCCGTATTTTGGTCTATCTGCTCAGTGAGACCGATATCAAACCGCTCTATGTGCTGGGTAATCCTAATGTCACAGTCAATGACTGTATCGAACGCGCAGCTGCCTATTTGGGCAAAAAAGTGCCATTCACTTACCAACTTAGCCTCGCTCGGGCGCATCAGCTAGTCAAGTGGCTACCCATCTCCATGGAACCTTGGGATGAATTTTGTATGGATTATCGTCATTTCCGCTACCAATCCGTTCATACACAAACCTTTGGTCTATCAGGTGTCGGGCGCACGGTCGAAGAAGTGCTGATGATGTACAGCAGTAAAACCTAGCTTGTATCTTGTCTTGCGGTTAATGCTAGGATAAACCGTGATTCCGGGGGATAACTGTGGCACCTTTTCGTAAAATCTTGATTGCCAATCGGGGAGAGATTGCCCTACGCATTATTCGCACCTGTCAGGAATTGGGTATTGAGACCGTGGCGGTGCATTCGGTTGCTGACCAAAACTCGCTCCATGTCAAAATGGCGACCGAAGCGGTCTGTATCGGCGAAGCACCTAGTGCCAAAAGTTATCTCAATATTCCTAACATCATCTCGGCAGCGCTAACGCGTGACGTTGATGCAGTGCATCCGGGTTATGGATTTTTGTCGGAAAATAGTCGTTTTGCCGAAATTTGCCAAGATCACAAGTTGATCTTTATTGGTCCGACCCCGCAATCAATTCGGCAAATGGGCGATAAATCCCAAGCCCGTGAGACAATGCAACAGGTGGGTGTGCCGACGATTCCTGGTTCTGCGGGCATTATTGAGTCTGAGTCGGAAGCTCTGACTATTGCCGAAACTATTGGTTATCCGCTGATCATCAAGGCGACGGCGGGCGGCGGTGGGCGGGGGATGCGTATTGTCCAAAATAACCGTGAGCTGTTGACGATGCTCCAAACGGCACAGGCGGAAGCCGATATTGCTTTTGGTAATCGCGGTGTCTATATCGAGAAATATTTGGCGGAGCCGCGCCACATTGAGTTTCAAATCCTCGCTGATAGTTTTGGCAATGTAGTGCATCTTGGGGAGCGCGAATGCTCGATCCAACGTCGTCACCAAAAACTGCTTGAAGAGTCACCGAGTACGGCCTTAACCCCAGCCTTACGGGCTGAAATGGGGGCAGCGGCAGTGGCAACGGCCAAATCCATCAATTATGTTGGTGTGGGTACGGTCGAGTTTTTGCTCGATAGTTCGGGTAAATTTTATTTTATGGAGATGAATACTCGTATCCAAGTAGAGCATCCGGTGACGGAGATGCTGACGGGATTAGACCTGATTGCCGAACAGCTCAAAATTGCTCAGGGTGAAGAACTTACGTTTGGGCAAGAGGATATTCGTTGGTTGGGTCATGCGATTGAATGCCGGATCAATGCTGAAGACCCGGAGTTGGATTTTCGGCCTTCGCCAGGACCGGTGACGGGCTTTTTGGCACCGGGTGGGCCAGGAGTGCGGATGGATTCACATCTCTATTCGGGCTATGTGATCCCGCCTTATTATGATTCACTGATCGGTAAATTGATTGTCTGGGGTAAAGACCGTCCTGAGGCCATTCGTCGGATGCGTCGTGCGCTCAATGAATGTGCAATCACAGGAATTCCAACCACTATTCCCTTTCAGATCAAGATTTTGGATAATGCCTGGTTTCAGCGAGGCGAAGTTTATACTAACTTTATTCAGCGACGTATTTTAGATAGTTCTAATTGATGGGGTAGTAGACTCATAGCATGACAAGTGATCCAATGAAAATCTTCTCTCATCTAATACCAGATGCTGATGGCTATCCACCAACTTCAGTAAAATCTTTATGGGCACATCTATCAGTAGAGAACTACACCATTGATAACATGCCATTTTTCACTTCAGAAGCAACGCTCAAAAACCGGGTGCGTGCTAGCAGGGGCGAGGGAGATGTTCTATGGTTTGAGAGCCTCGAATAGCCGTCAGATTCGCTAATAAGAGTCATCTTTTTTGATAAAAGTTTTACTGAAGAGATTCTTGCAAGGCTAATAACTGTAGGTTGTAGCACTGAGCGTATGCCAGAATTCAGCATCACTGCTATTGATATACCAGAGGATATTGCATTAGCTAATGTTCAAGAAATACTAAAGCAGGCATCCATAGCTGGCCACTTGGATTATGAAGAGCCAATTCTTCGACATTGATATTTGCCAGAAACTTTCTCACATATTATGTTAATGAGGCTGCTACCAAATTATACACTTTCCGCTTATAGAATAAGGTATGGTAAAGAACCTTAGTCTTGTGAACCACCTGAGTGTGGAAGAATTAGAAAAGCGCTACCGCCAAGCAACGGACGGGGTGGAACGCACCCACCTGCAAATTATTTGGT
>JBBRQP010000076.1:0-13525 GCA_038226175.1 Gloeobacterales cyanobacterium | reverse complement strand
TCTCTGACCCAGGGAATGGAGTAGGCCGTAAGTTCAGCCGCTTGACGGGTGGTTTTGCCTTGAGCGAGTAACCAAATAATTTGCAGGTGGGTGCGTTCCACCCCGTCCGTTGCTTGGCGGTAGCGCTTTTCTAATTCTTCTACACTCAGGTGGTTCACAAGACTGAGGTTCTTTACCATACCTTATTCTATAAGCGGAAAGTGTATTAGATAGGGAGGCGTACTGAGACTGCCAGATTTTTTGACTTTATTGAGCACAGACCAGATTGTGCTGAGGGCACTATGAGAAGCCACTTGACCATTGATATCCGTAGGATTTTTGGAGCCAATTGGGTCATAAAAAGAATTGGTATCAGGCAAATCCTCCGTGACCCAGATACCTTGACGATTGAGATAGGCACGCTTGACTACGGAGGTGACGGGCTCTGCTGTGAGTTGTTTGGAATAAACGACTTGCGCTTTAGGTAATCCCAAGATCCACTCTGGACCATTTTTTGTTAGGCTCATCGGCAACAAACCGAGATCTACCATCGTTCCCATGCCATTTATTGGGTTGAATGCACCCGTATTTGGATCAACATCAGCAACCCACAAGGTTCCACTTCTATCGTCCTGCCAAGCCAAATGACCACCTTGGATATCAAACTCCATATCCTTCATAAAGTTGGTCGTATCAGATACTGAGATATCGTCAGGAATAAAATCATCTGCATATACGGGAGCAACATAGCCGATAATGCTTAAAGTTATTATTGCTATCAACTTATATATTTTAGTAAAAGAAGAATGGTTTACACATTTAAGGTTGACAAGTTGCATTATTGTATTTTCTCCAAAGTGAATTTGATTAAAAGAAAATATCATAATACTATTCATTAAAAAGCCGTTAGATATACGTAATCCTATATTTCTTTATTTAAAAGATAGCCCCAGAACGGATTCGAACCGTTGACCTCCATATTACAAGTATGGCGCTCTAACCAGCTGAGCTACGGGGGCATACCAGACTTATTATAAGAGAACCCCGCCCCTTCGTAAAACTGCGCTGCGTCCATACGGCAAGTTCCTGCTAGGGTACGAATAGCACGAGGAAATTTATCCATGTCCGAACGCATGACTTTGGGGCAAAAATTAGCTTATGGTGCAGGGGATTTGGGGCCTGCGATTACAGCTAATTTGCAGGTTTTCTTCTTTTTACCATTTTTGACAGGAGTGGCTGGGCTTAATCCAGCCGTTGCAGGGAGTATCTTGGCTATCAGTAAGATTTGGGATGCCCTGACTGACCCAGTGATTGGGATTTTGACCGACCGGACGCGGAGTCGCTGGGGGCGTAGACGGCCTTGGTTATTGTTTGGGGCAATTCCTTTTGGGCTGATGTTTTTGGCACAGTGGTGGATTCCTTTTGCGGGTAATCCCGCCGCTTTATTTTGGTATTATTTGCTGGTGGCGATTATTTTTAGTAGTTGTTTCTCAGCCGTCAATTTGCCTTATACGGCCTTGACCCCAGAGCTAACCCAGGATTATGACGAACGGACAAGTTTGAGCAATTATCGGTTTGCCTTTTCGATTAGCGGCAGTCTAGTTTCAGCGGTAGTGCATCCCTTGATTGTCGGACAGTTTCCCCGAGATCCAGCATTAGGCTATTTGGTTTCTGGGGCGATTTGGGCGGTGCTAGCAGTATTGCCTTTATTTTGGTGCTTTTGGGGTACTCAAGAGCGTTATCACGTCGAGAGCGAGCCGCTACCAATTGTGGAGCAACTCAAAATTGCCTTAAATAATCGCGCTTATCTATTAGTGATTGGGATTTATTTATGTTCTTGGCTAGCGGTACAAATTACCGCCACCATCATTCCTTACTACATCACCTTCCGGATGGGACTGCCGGGAAGCTGGATTTCATTCACAATTTTGGGGGTGCAGGGAACCGCTTTGGTGATGCTATTTGTGTGGAATGCAGTCAGCCAAAAACTGGGTAAGCGCGAAGTTTTTTTCTTGGGTATGGGGCTATGGATGGTGGCACAGATTGGTTTGCTTACGCTACAACCGGGTCAGACTATTTTGATGCTGATACTGGCTGTGATGGCGGGCATGGGGGTAGCTGTGGCCTATTTGATCCCGTGGTCTATGCTCCCAGATGTGATTGACCTCGATGAAGTCACAACCGGACAGCGTCGGGAAGGCGTTTTTTATTCCCTGATGGTTTTATTACAAAAAGTAGGGCTAGCCGCAGGCTTATTTTTGGTAGGACAAGCGCTCAATTGGTCAGGCTTTGTCAGCACTACGAGTAATCCACCGCCAGTCCAGCCCGAGTCGGCAATCTTGGCTCTGCGGGTGATGATAGGCCCAGTGCCGCTCGTGATTCTGATTGTGGGCGTGATATTTGCTTGGTTTTATCCGCTTACGCGCCAAAAACATCAGGAAGTCCTAGACCAATTAGCCCAACGGCGGCAGCAGCACTAGGAGGGAGATGGGGCTTCTCCGGCCTCATTCTGTTTGTTTTCGGCAATTAGGCTCTCGGCAACTTGTTCGGCTGTGACGCGAGCACTCCTTGAGGGACGAATCGTCATCGTGTCATCAAGGCGCCGGGAGGTAATACGCCAAAACAGGATAAAGATAATTCCGGCGAGTAAGGCACCCAGAGTCCATTTAACAGAGTTTTTGACTAATGTTGTGGTCAGGTTTTTGCGGGTATTATCAGCTTCAGATTTGATTTGATCCTCAGCTTTGGCTAACTCAGAAAACAAGGTGCTTTTGAATTGCGAAGAGCTTTTAATATCCTTGAGTTTGCCTTGGTTATTGAGGAGTGTGAGCGCACGGTCTAGGTCTTCGGGTTTGATTTTGCCCAGTTGGGTTTTGCGGTCTTTGATTTGGTCGATCTGCTGGGTAAACCGTGCCCCGATCTGCAAATTATTTTGGTCATTGATTTTTTGGCTGGCGACGAGTCCCAGCGGGATCAAGGCTAGAAAGGCAATGCCGACCAACAAAGACAGGATTGATAGCGTTTTGAGTAAGGGTTTGGATCGGGCACTGAGTTCGCCATAAAATACCAAAATCAAGCCCATCAGCGGTACAGGCATTCGTTCGACCAAATCGCCGACGACCTTGAAGCGCCAGACTGGGTCGTCAAAATTGGGTGGGACAAAGACCGCAATCACATCAAGTAGGGCAGAGGCGAGTAAACCGTAACCTGCCAGCCGAAAAATGGCGCGCAAACGCGTTTCAATGGCTGCTTTACGGAAATTTTTATTATCTTCAGCGGGAGCGTTATTGGGGGTAGCTTGCGTCATAAAACCTCACCGTAAATGAACATAAATCCGAACTTTTTACAGCGTACCGTAAATTACGGTTCGTCTTCTTCTTCCCAGTATTGAGCACCAAGAAATTGCTCAAGCCATTCTTCATCTACCAATTCCAAATTACCCAAATCAAGCTGCTCAACCCAAGCTACTCAACCCAAACGGTGTTGACATCTAAATCCCGACTCAGGGTGCGCCAGATGCTAAAAAATACTACCCCTGCGATCAAGGTATTGAGAATCCAGACTGAAGCATCCAAGACTAAACGCCAACGGGCATTTTGACGAATCTTTTGAGAATTTTTAGTAAGGGTTCTTTCTCGGTCATCTAGTTCGGCGGCAACTTTTTTGCGCAGCTCTTGGGGAGTACGGCTATCCTTAAAATGACCTTGACTACGGCCTTTAGCGAAGATGAGCTCCGCTTGCTTAGCACTAACTTTTTCTAAAGCTGAGCGTTCCTTTTGAAGTTGGGTCAGTTTGGCCTGTGTTTGTTGACCCAAGCGCACGTTATTGAATACATTGATGCGAACGGTGGCAGACAACCCCAAAGGAATCAGCAATACATATAAAAAACTAACTAAGATCAAGGCCCAGGCAATGGGATTGAGCCAAAAGCTTTCTTGCTCACGCAGCGGCTTAAGCTCCCCATAAAACACCATTACTAAGCCCAAGATCGCAATTGGTACGCCCCGAGTCAGGCCAATAACGAGGCCGGATTCCCAAAGCGGATTACCAAAATTAAGGGGGATAAAGGAATTCACCACTTCAAACAAAATAAAAATCAGTAAACCATAACCAGCGACCCGAAATAAACGACTCAGGATGAGATCGCGTTGGGCATTTTCACTATCTGGTGACCACGTTGTCATAGTACCTCTGACTTCGCTGCTGTGCTATTCATCATACCCATAGCCTCTAATTTTCCGCAAAATCTTCTTCAGGAACTGCTTGCAATTTGAAGCGGCGGATCATTACCCAGCCCACCATCAAAAAAAAGATACCGGATACCAAGGCTCCCAAACTCCACTTGGTCGCATTTTTGACCAGCTCCAGGCGGATATTGTGCTGCCGTTCTAGGGCATTTTTACGGACACCTGACTCGACTTTTGCGATATCAGAAAATAGGCGAATACGTAACTCTTGGGTGTTTTTGAGACCCTGAAGTTGTTTTTTTTGTTTCATATTAATAAAAATACGATCCATGTCATCAGGTGAAATTTTGGCATATTGGTCGCGGCGTTGCTGGATCTGAGCAATACGCTGGTTTGCCTCATTACTAATACTGTAGTTGTTGAGGACATTGATGCGTCCGGCAGCAGTCAAGCCCCAAGGAATCAAGGTCAAATATAAGACCCCAGCCACCATCGTTAGCCAAGCAATAGGCTTGAGCAGTTTGCGCTCCTGTGCGGTGGTTTCTCCATAAAAAATCAACGCGAGCGCTAGCAGTGGAACCCCCGCTTTTTCTACTAAAGCCCCAACGGTCTGTAAACTCCAGGTCACATCTTCAAAGTGAGAAGGTGCAAATAAAGTCACGAGATCAAAAACCAACAGGATCAATAGCCCATAGCCGATCAAGCGCAAAATTGAGCCTGACCACCATTCGGTTCCTTTTAAAAGCATCGCATGATCTCCAATCAAACAGGGGGAAAATGCTCACGCCACCAAGCATACCAAGGTAGCCACACCTGTTCGAGGCGCGTATAAGCAGTGGGGAGTGAGTCTTGGCTTAACGGTAACGAAATTTGAGACCATAGACAACGCCGGTCAAGCCAATATTCCTGATTGAGCACCCAAGCTGCGAAGCGTTGTGGCCCATGATCAAGCGCTTGGCGATGCGCCAAAAATTGCGCAGCGGTCACGGTGCTCGTCCCTCGAGGATTGATACAGGCACTCAAATAAGCCCGTCCTTCGTAAGTAAATAATTGGTACAATCCGGTTTCTGGTTTTCCTCGAATTTCGCTAGAGCCGCTAACTGCCGTTGGTAAGTAGCTTTGGTTATAGGTCACCACATCACCGTTGACCGTTGCACCATCATAGAAGTAACGCATATCTAGCTCAAAAGGCGGTGACTGATAATGCCCTTCGCTGTGCGCTGTGGCAATTTTTGGGCCAATGAGCTGACGCGCCTGAAAGCGTGGCTGTGCTTGATAGGTACCAAAGGTGAGACTGGGCGGAAACTGGTAAGGGCGCAAGACAGGGCGACCTAGGCTAGGGTTAACCAGTAATTGGCTGACCATGACCAACATGCCCGCACAGGTCAGGATCACCAAACCTAAACGCACGGGCGTCTTCATAAGGGACGAGACTCTGCTGCTTCGCGCCAGATGCCATAGCGGCAAAAGACCCCAAAGGCCAACATCGCGACGACCGAAAAGATATTAGAGCCATCACCTTGATGCCAGTACTCAAAGGTATTTAAGTCACCACCTGCAACCAAAACTGCCATCAGAGCCACACGCATACCATTGACTGCGAAGGCGATGCTCAAAGCAACAAGCGGGACTAAAAATTTTTGCCAAAGTTGGGCAGGAAATAACACTAAAAATAATAAGGCCAAACGTAGTAGTTGCATCATCGACTCAAAACCAGAACACCCGGCATAGACATCAATGGCTCCAGTTGGTAACCGAATTAATGTCCCCTGACGTAGCGCATCAAACCCACTGTAGAGCAGCACTAGATGCCCGAATTGGGCTGTGACCAGAGCCAATTTATCTAGATAGGGCGCAGCTAGGGTAGTCGCCAAGGTGGAGGAAACTAAAATTGCCATCACCGTTAATTCTTTGGGGTACTGTCGCCAGCCCCCAAAGCCAGAAGCGATCAGGATTAAGGCAACTAAAGAAATCAAGGGGGTAATTTGAGCAAAGGGTGTGTAAAAGAAAGTTCCCTTGAGTGCGACCAGAATTAGTAGAGCCATACCCGCTAAGGTCGCCAGTAGCGTGCTGGTTAACCTAAGGGAGGCGCGCCGCTCCCACAATAAATAGATAACCGTCGCCCAAAATAAAATACTGATCGTCAAAACATCCGTGTCGCGGAGCATATTCCAAACTGCACACACATGAAACGCAGCAAGAATTAGTAATAGGCCAAATAACCAAAGTGCTGGTTGAAATATGAATTGTCCGGGACTTTTAAAAAAATCCTGCATCGGGCAAGACCGCAACTTTACTTACTGAGTATACACGTCAAAGCGGGCGAAACTGATAGGGCTTGAGTACTAGCAAAATGGCTCCGTCTTGATCTTCTTGTAGTAGACGTACCAGCCATTCCTGAGATGTGATCGCTTCTTGTAATAACCCTTGCTTACCATGCCAGGGCCCATAGAGGACTTCAACTGGGGCTTGAGGCTGTAGGGGATGACGCATAGTGGACTCCGTTTCCAAGGAATAACGACGTGAACTCTAAGGCCTGAGTTCCGAATATGGATATTATATCAAGGTTTTCATATGAAAAGGTGATTTATGCAGATTTACCCTGACAAACTCTCTGCCATAAGATGTATTCCAGGAAACGGTATTGTGCGGCACAATCTGTCATAGTGTAGTCCTAGGAAAACCAAGCAAGCCAAGCTCCATGTCCAAAAAAGAAAAGTTACCAGCTAATAAAGACAAAAAGCATAATAAAACAGGTCGTCCTCGTAAATTTGAAGGCCCGACCCAAAATTTTTATGTGACTTTACCGACCGAAGTGGTGCAACGCCTGCGTGGGGTGGACGAACACCTCGCCACAGCTATTGTCAAATTGAGTGCAGGGATGGGACTAGTTACCACCGCTGATCTCGAAAATCCTGACTTAGTACAAGGATTACTGCCCGTTGCGGTGACCCCCGAGAGCTGGATTATCTCCTTACCTAATGATGCATTAAATCAGATTTCCGGTATCCAGCTTGTACCTGTAGATGGGCGTTGGCTATTGACCTTAGCGGCAGGACAAGACCCTGAGCGGCTAGAGTTGATTTTGCGTGATCACCTAGAGATATCTGACTTGCGCGATGAAGCGCGTGGTGTGATTGAGCAGGTGGTACACCAACTACGCCTGGGTCGCCAACAGGGTGGTATTGCCGCATTGCAGTTGATTTTGTACAGCCGTTAGCGAGATTCGAGCTCGGGTATGGGCATCATTTCAGGCATAAAACTGCTTGGGTCGCGGATAAAACGACCGATTTCTTCTTCCAAGCGGTTAATTTGATACCCTTCGACTTCAAAGCCATGGCTGTACCGCAGTGCAGTCAAATAGCCATTGGTAAACAGATATAATTCTTCGGGGCGGTACCCGCGATAGACAAGCTCGGCGAGGCTGTCGGTTAAACGCTGGTAGTGGCGGATGAGGACAGGGTCTTGGAACATGGGCACGCTCAGGCGATACATATCTTAATTCTGTCATCTGAACCGAAGGGAAACAAGCACCTCACCCGTATAAATTCGTACTATGTGATGCAGGATACCGGAAAAGTTAGGCTCCGTCAGCTAAAGGGAGGTGATTCTAAAAAAATATATACCTAACACACCCTTGTTTATTGCTCTAGAGGTAAATCATCCCGGTTGCCCCATTCATTCCAAGAACCATCGTAAAGGCGTAGATTTGGGTATCCTAGACTATCAAGGGCAAATAGAATCGTACTGGCTGCAACCCCTCCATTACAGTAGGCAATCACCGTATCTGCGGGCTGAATGCCTAATTCCTGAAACTGTTGTCGCCAAGCACTCAGAGATTTAAAACTTTCAGCGGCTAATAGATCGGGACGCGGCAGATTGATAGCGCCGGGGATGTGGCCTTTGCGGTAGCCCCGGCTGCGCTCACCTTGATAATGGGTCGCAGGCCGCGCATCAATAATCCGGGTTTGGGGATGGGTAAGTAGCTCGGTTACTTGTTCAGGTTCGATACGCCATTCAGGACGTAAGGTGGATATAAATTGGCGGGGAGCATAACTAGGCATAGCGGTACTGACGGGGTAGCCGAGAGTAGCCCAGCGCGTCCAGCCCCCATTGAGGACACTGACGTGATCATGTCCGTAATACTTTAAGGCCCACCAGAGGCGCGTGGCAAACTGGGCATTACCTTGGTCATAAATCACCACTTGACTGGTGCTATCAATACCAAGCCAGCTCATTTTTTGAGCAAATTGTTCTGGGCTTGCTATTTGTGCTTTGACCGGCTGCGTCGCATCTACGATATCCGTCGTCCAGTCTACAAATAGGGCTCCGGGAATATGTCCGCTCAAATAGTCATCATAATTACCGCTGTAAATGCCTTTTTCGTAGCCATCTCCCAAGTCTTGATGACCGACCGTGCCCCGAATATCAATAATGCGTTGCTGCGGGTGCGCTAACTGAGCTAATAAGGCTTCGGGTTCGATGATCATGGAGACGTGATCCTTACTAAGGCAACTTTAGCCTACATACGGTAGCCTAAATGACCGGATAAAGAGAAATTTAACGGTAAAATCCAGAAGATGTCAGGAGAAATCCGGTGTTCAAGTCCACTTTTCCAGAATTAATTGACCGCATTCGCCCCATTGCTTGGCAGGCTTCCGATATTTTAATGCATTACTACAATCGTGCCGGACTGCAGGGCAATAACAGTAGTCTTAATACTACTGAAAAAGAATTAGATGACCCTGTAACAGCGGCTGACCTTGCGGTGAGTGATTATCTGGCCAGTGCTTTGCCCGAAGCGATGGGTACCGAAGACTTCTTCTATTTAACCGAAGAAACTATTGCCACAACCACCTATGCTGAGCGTCAATCCAAAGTTGGTACTTGGCTGATTGATCCGTTGGATGGCACGAAAGACTTTTTGCTAAGAACCGGAGATTTTGCGATCCATATCGGTTTGGTTGTCGCTGGTCGTCCCGTACTCGGCGTGGTGCAATGGCCAGTCAAAGAAGCCTTTATGTGGGCTTATGAAGGGAGCGGCGCCTTTACGGAAGGGAAAGATGGTATCGCCCATTCGATGCATACCAACCAAACCCGTGCCCTCAGTGAACTCCTACTAGTCGGCAGCCGCACGCACCGCAACCGTCGTCTCGAAGCGTTAGTGCAGAAGATGCCCTACGGTGGCGAACAACAAATGGGTTCCTTGGGTTTGAAGCTCAGTGCCATTGGACGCGGTGAAGTGGATTATTATTTGGGTTTGTCAGGTAAGTCTGCGCCTAAGGACTGGGATTTTGCTGCACCTGATATTATTCTCACCGAATCTGGGGGCAAGATGACCTTTATGAATGGCGACCCATTGGTTTACAACAAAGAAGATGTCAATCAATTTGGCCTTGTCATCGCGAGTAACGGCCCCTTCCACCAAGAGCTATGTGCGCTCGCCACCGAGGTCATGGCCGGTATTCCAGAAGAATAAGAACCAAGTTGGAATTTTTCTTAACATTGCCCAGCTTCGAGGCGAGATCAGTTACCTTAGGAACAGAATCTGGCGGTGTCTGATATGAATACGGTAGCGGAACGGTATGCGCGGTTGAGTCGGTGTTACATCCAGTTAGCGGATCAGTTTTCTGAGCTTGACCTCGAGCACATGGAACTTAAATGCAAATTGGTTGAACTTATTAAAGCCGTACAAAACAATCAACAAACCATCGCCGAGCTAGAACACCACAACTGCGAATTGACCCAGCAAGCTGCAGCGAAAGAAGCTCAGTACCAACAACTGCGTCAATTTGAGCTTTTACTTGATCCCAAAATTCAAGCCGAACTCTCAGAAGCGGAAAAAGTGATCTTGCTCATTGATGAAACTTTATATGAGCGTAGTCAAGACACTGATCCTGCGCTCAGTGCTGCTGATAAGGCATTACTCGACCAATTACTTGAAGCAACGCCTACCCAAAATATCGCAGCCTGACTTTGACAGCGTAGCCCCAGACCAGTTAAACTTGACGACTGTTCCCTATGCACAGGATAACTTCCCATGGCCCACAAGAAAGGTACTGGTAGTACACGTAACGGACGCGACTCTAATGCTCAGCGACTCGGCGTGAAACTTTTTGGTGGTCAAGCCGCTCGGGCGGGTAACATCATCGTTCGGCAACGGGGCACCCATTTTCATCCCGGCGTCAATGTTGGTCGTGGTAGTGATGATACGTTGTTTGCGCTAGTTCATGGCATTGTGACCTTTGAACGTTATGGCCGCGACCGCCAAAAAATCAGCGTTTATCCCGAACCCGTTACGGCTAACTAGGCAACCCGATGGCCCGTTCCAAACTCTCTGATACCGAAAAACAAGAATTAGTCCGTCTCTATCGGGAAACGTCCAAAACTGCCCCAAAATTGGCGGAGGATTATGGTATTAGCGTCAGTACCGTAGTCCGTATTCTCAAAGGCGACATTCTTGATGCTGAATACGCCGCCCTTTCTCAGACTAAGCGCGGACGTGAGGCGGTTACCCAGACAGCTCTAGCCGCCGTTGGTAACTCCGCAACAACCGCGCAAATCCAGGAAGTACAAGGTGAGATGTTATTGGCAGGTCTCGGTGAACTACTCAGTGCGCCTCCGGTAATCGAAGCTCCGGCTGCGCTCCTAGCAGAAGTGGTTATTGCGGAGGTACCAGCGGCAGTAGTGCCAAGTCTTGAGCTTGCGGATCCTGACGACTTTTTGGCTCTAGAAGAACTTCCGATTTTCCCGGACTTTAAGCCAGCACCGCCAGTCCCTGCCTCACCTAAGCCGCCACTTGCGATCTTGCCCTATATGCAGATGGCCTTACCCAACACTTGCTATATTGTCGTAGACCGTTGGGCCGAGTTGATTGCCCGGCCCATGCGTGAATTTGCTTTTTTGGATAATATCCCCGGCGAAGAACAAGACGCGATTACTTTGCCAATATTTGATAGTCATCGTTGGGCAAAACGCTTTTCTAATCGTTTTCAGCGCATCCTGCGGGTACCAACTAAGTTATTGAGCTTGACACGGCCTTATCTACTCCAGCGCGGCATCACCCGATTTTTGGTGGGTCGTCAGGTATTTAATCTCGAAGGTGATGGCGAATTGATCGCGATTGCTGCTGGAACGATGGTTTTAGATCCGCCGCTGCTGGATGATGAGGAGATGGATTCTTTACAAGACTTTGATAATGATGATGACGACAAAGCCTTCACCGATGATGCCGACGAAGGCGAGGATGATTATGGTGACGGCAACGGATTTTAATCCCCTTACCCAGCAGGCTGATCACCTAGAGATCGCAGGCAAAATTTTTAGTAGCCGACTGCTAGTCGGTACGGGCAAATATCGCCCCAGCGAGATGTTACCAGCCGTGGTGGCTTCTGGTACCCAAATTATTACCGTTGCGGTGCGTCGTGTCCAAGTAGGCCAAGAAGCACCTGGTCATCAGGGATTAGCCCAAGCCATTGACTGGCAAAAGTATTGGTTATTGCCCAATACTGCAGGCTGTGCCACTGCCGAAGAAGCCGTACGCACTGCGCGTCTTGGTCGAGAACTTTGTCGTCAGCTCGGTCAAGAGGATAATAATTGGGTCAAGCTTGAAGTGATCGCAGATAGCCGTTATTTGCTCCCTGACCCCTTAGGCACCTTACAGGCTGCCGAACAGCTGGTACGCGAAGGCTTTGCAGTCTTGCCTTATATCAGTCCTGATGTCGAGCTAGCCCGTCGGCTGTGGGAACTAGGGACGGTTACCGTTATGCCCTTAGGTTCACCAATTGGCTCAGGTCAGGGGCTCAAAAGCCGTGAAAGTATTGCTCTGATCGTAGAGCGCTCACCCGTTCCGGTCATAGTCGATGCTGGGATCGCCGTCCCTAGTGAAGCTGCAGAAGCCCTCGAACTCGGTGCACAAGCCGTACTCATCAATACAGCCATTGCCCAAGCTCAAAACCCGGCTCTGATGGCTCAAGCAATGGCAGCGGGTGTCACAGCCGGACGCTTAGCTTACTTGGCAGGCCGCATTCCTCGGCGGGGGCAGGCCCAAGCTAGCTCCCCAACTGTCGGCATCATCTCTACAAATTAAGGAGTACACCCATGACATTTTTAGCATCTTGTCCAACCGATCGCGGTTTGGAAGTCGGACAAAAAATTCTCACGCACACGGTCTTACCTACGGCACCCTGGCTCTTTTCTGTGCTTGCACTGATTATAAGTTTAGGATTATTAGTGCAGCTTGGCCTGTGGCTCAAAACTTGGTCTTCTAAGCCAGCTAGCCAGCGGGATCATTTAGCTGAGATTTAAATTTGGTCATTGCTAATACTCTACGCTGAGCAGCTATGTCCTTCAGCATTCGCTACTTCCAGACTTGCCGTGACCAAAATCGGCCTTTTGTGGCTCTGACTGCCACCGAATACACTCTGGCAAAAATCTTGGATCAGGCGGGTGTAGAGTTGCTGCTAGTGGGAGATTCACTCGCCATGGTGGCTCTAGGCTATCCAACGACGTTACCAGTGAGTGTTGATGAAATGCTGCATCATACCCGAGCTGTTGTACGCGGGGTCAAACGGGCGGCAATAATCACAGATTTACCTTTTGGTAGTTATGAGTTGAGTCCACAACAGGCTTTTGCCACGGCGACGCGGTTTATGCAAGCGGGAGCCCAGGGTGTCAAGCTCGAGGGTGGTTCGCCTGCGATGACCCAGACGGTGGCTTTTGTGGTGGAGCGGGGTATTCCTGTATTGGGTCACCTCGGATTAACACCCCAAGCGGTGCATCAACTCGGAGGATTCCGACAACAGGCTAAAACACCTGAAGCGGCTCAGGAATTAGAAAATGCTGCCCTCAGACTACAAGCTGCCGGAGCTTTTGCCATTGTCCTCGAACATATTCCTGCACAAGTGGCAACACACATTACCCAAAAGTTAACTATTCCAACGATTGGTATTGGGGCAGGATCGCATTGTAGCGGACAAATTTTAGTGACCCACGATCTGCTTGGCCTAACCGAAAAATACCCGCCTTTTGTGCAGCCTGTTCTTGATTTGAAGACAGTGATTCAATCAGCTATAGAGCAATTTTGTCGGCAAGTGAGAGAAGATATAGAGAGTGAATGAAGGAAGGTGCGGTAATAATTCCATAGGATAACAGGTCAAAGTTGAGTATGGGTCGCATGAGTGTGAAACTAGTGACTCAGAATATCAATATTAATGGTTCGACTAATACTCTTTCCGTTTGATTAGCAGGTTTTTGTTCTGGGCCACCAGTGGTAGAACAAGTATCTCTTGAGCAACTCGGTCTGCTTTGATAAACTACGACATCGTTGCTCTAATCGCTCTTCCACTTCTTCAATCGTC
>JBBRQP010000075.1:0-13648 GCA_038226175.1 Gloeobacterales cyanobacterium | reverse complement strand
TGACGATTGAAGAAGTGGAAGAGCGATTAGAGCAACGATGTCGTAGTTTATCAAAGCAGACCGAGTTGCTCAAGAGATACTTGTTCTACCACTGGTGGCCCAGAACAAAAACCTGCTAATCAAACGGAAAGAGTATTAGATGAGGATGTTGCTGAAGTTTTTACAACACCAGAAGCAGTTAATTAAGGTGCTAAGGGCATTAATTGAGACGATGCCACATGCAAAAAATGGTGGAATAGCCTAACCAGTCACTCCACTTGACATCACTCTAAAGAAGGCGATGCTGGTGAGCTAGGTCGTTCGTTGTGCGTACTAGAACCCCAACCTACAGGGGGTCTGTCCACGAATAGGAAAAAATAGTAGGTGGCCTATCTGTCAGGATAGAGTTATGTTCCCAGAAAAAAAGTAATCTCAATAAATGTCAAAAACAGATCCTATTTCAACAGTTTTGATAGTGCTTTTTACATCAAGATGAGCCATAGATCACCCTGACATTTTTACCATAAAAATCTACATCTCAGCTCCTAAGGCAGACACAGACAAGCTGCCAGCCTTACTGCACTATTTTTTTCGTTTTTTAAGCTCACCCAAGACTCAACTCGTGAGTGTTTGGGTGAGTTGGCTGAGTAGATTTTGGATGGTCAGAAACTCAATTGGCGGTTTGCGTAAAAAGTCGATACGCACAGCGTTAACTAAGACATTGAGAGTTTTGATACTTTCTGCGAGTTGGGTGGGGGAGATTTTGCCGTTTTGTTGTAACCCCACGAGGCTCTCGACCCACCGTCTGATTAGCACTTCACCGGGTGCGCCTGCCGCTGCTTTGACTTTTTGAGCAACTATATCAATATCAGCAGTCACTTCTGTGGGTGTGGCGGCTCTGAGGATACGGGCTAGGCGTTGTTGGACTTCGGGTGAGGGTGCGGCTAGGACTGGAGCTGTAGGCGCAACAGGCAATAGAATAAAAGTTCCTTGGGCGAGTTGTTCGATGAGTTCGTTGCCTGATTTAGTTAGACTGGCAGCTTGTTTAGGGTTCGTGACTTCGAGTGGACGGGCGGGGCCGGTTTTGGGAGCCATGACATCGCCTGTGGTCACATTGACCCCTGCCGATGGGGGCGTAGGGCGGGAGATTTCTGGAATAACTAGGGGTATCACAACAGGACGCTGAGCGAACACAGGCGAGGCAACTAATAAGCAACCCATCAACAGAGCTTTAGAACGAGAATCCATAACCAACTCCTATGGCAAAACGTGAACCATCACCAGCACTACCCGTTACATCAACCAAACTTGGCGTTACCACCAAAGGTAGATTTCTCAAAGGAACCCAGGAGAAGCCTAGATTGAGATCCTGACCTGTCCAATCAGTGATAAATGATAAGGGTTCAAACAGTTGAACGCCCATACTACCAAAGAAATTGTAGGACTCAATCTTGTTATTAATATCGTTGGTTGAGCGGAAGCGACCGTTACCAATCCCTGCTGAGAAAGTGACTTGACTCAAGAAGTCCCGAGCAGTTTTAGGACTATTATCGGCATCAAAAAAGGGCAAACGTTGGGTGATAACGCCATAGAAACTATTACCACCGCCTGTGATACCCCAGTCGATTAAGCCTTCTACGCCAACCGCAACCGCCGTATCATCAGCAAGTTGGCGATGTAATTTGAAGTTAATCAGCCCCGCACTACCCAAGCCTTGCTGATACGCTAGCGGTTGTGCTCTAGCTAGTTGATTGAGCTGACTCGGCGGGTTAATAATTCCTGGGTTACCTGATATCGGAGTGGGAAGCGAGATTTCATTGGAGACGAGTCCGAGTAGTGAAGTGCTGACTTCGAGTCCGACGAAATGCACCGGGTCAAATAGACCAAAACCTGCGGTGACAATGCCATTGGCACGACTGGCACTAAAGCGTTCACGGCCTTGGAAACCAACCCCCACAAAGAAGTCTCCTCCCCTGGCACCAAAGGCGGTGGGTGTGCTTAGCACATAACCGGGTGTGGCGGCGGGACGGTCAGCAATGAGGTCGGAGACAGGTAAGCGATATTGGGAGCGTAGTTGCTGGGCTTCGGTGGATTGGTCGGGGTCATCGGTGCTAATAGGGCCATCGAAGACCATATCTACCCCCACCCGGAAGGTCGTGGGTGGAGAAACTACGCCGCCGCCAATCAAGAGCGTGCTATCTCCTAAGACACTGCGGTCGTTGAAGATATTGAATACGCCGCCAGTAAAAGTCACTGTCTGACTAACAGGAACCCGGAAGGTAAAGTCCCATTTACTGTAATCAGGATAATAATAATTACCCCCCAATGCCCGAGGGCGTTGACCAACCCATTGTCCACTCAGGGTTGCATTAAAGCCAGGAGAAGTATATTGCAAACTGAGTACTGAGTTAAAAAACGGCGTATCAACCAATTGATAATCGTAGAAATAGCCGCCATTAAAGAGGGCTTGGGAGGGAATGCTTTGCCCAAAAGTAGGACTAGTAGGTTGCGGGTCGATGACAAAATCTAAATTAGGATTACCTACTGGACGCACATCATTGATGTTGTGGGTAACCAGGAGATTCCAACTAGGGTCAATCTGCCAATTGAAGCTAAACTCCCAGCCTGAGCTCAAAAGTGATTGGGCATTTACGGTGGTAAATACTGGTTGGGGATTATTATTATTAGCAGGGTCTGTCGTAACGTTGTAATTCCCAATACTCACGTTTTCTAACAAGGCATTAGCAATATCTACACGATAGTAAGTTGCCCGAAAATTCATTGACGGGCTGAACCGCAGATCGAGACCTAGGTCATAGCCCACCCCAGTTTCTGGTATCAAGCCAGAATTCGGGCGTGGGGTTCCACTAGCTACGCCTGATTGAAAAATGGCACTAATGGGTGAAAAGCCATAAAGCTGTGAGAGACCCGGAGCCTTAAAAGTTTGATTCCAGTTAGCGCGTAATCCCAAAAATTCTTGACCTGGCGGCCCTAGTAGATTGAGCCGTATCCCGGCACCAGAGGTTACAAACGTACCAAACTTTACATCATCAGTAAGACGTGTACCGAGATTGAGAATAACAGCATCGCCAAAAAACTTGAGGTCTTCGGTCGCATAAATTGCCCAGCGGGAAATCTCTCGGTCTGCAATACCAATATTTGTCGAGGGTACAGGGAAAGGATAAAAAATTGCACTGTTGAAACGTAAGCTAGTGAACTGAAAGCCTGTGTTAAATGTATTGCCGGGATAAAGCTCACTAGTATAACGAATTTGGGTGTCATAGACGCGGTTAGAGACACCATAATCATTAAAACCAAGCGTTGGATTGGCGAGCTTAGCGTAGGAATAAGCCCCGCTATAGGAAGTCTGTGTAGTAAGGATACTCGTCGGAGTCAGTTGCCAATCCCAGACTAAATTTACGGATGTTGTATCTTCCGTTTGGTCATAAGCTCCATAAGTATTTGGATCAAGCGGAGCAATGAATGGCTGCCCAGTCGGCGATATTGTAGAAGGAAAAGTACTGCATTTAGTATAAGTTGGTTGTGGAGAAGATTGAGTAACAAGGCCTGCCGATGCATTGTAGTCATAATTTTGTGGGACAACATAGCAAGAACCCAAATTTTGGGTGGCGTAAGGATTGCCAGATGTAGTTCGTTTTTGAGAAACATCTAGCGTAAGTGTATGTTCTTTGGCAGGTTTATAGATTAATTTTCCAGAATAGAAGTCATTGGAATAATATAATCCCCGGTAAAGATTATTGATGCTGACATTAGTAATATCTGGCACTAGGGCAATATTAGGATTATCGGGTGAACCTCCTGCAACAACAACGGGAACGGTAGCAATAGTTCCATCTGGATTGCGAGGTGCCTGAAAGCTACCAACTTGCGCACTATTAAGTGTTGTATTCCCGTTAATGGTGCCAAAACCACCAATATAAGCACCTATCTTGTTTTGATTAAATGTCCCGTAATAATCATTAGTAGCACTCTGGTGATCAAAGCCTAATTCATAAGCGATGTAGCCCGCACCATCTGGGTCTTTACCATTACTTCCCGAATAATCTAATTGATATTGTGCAAAATTAAAACTCCCTTCACTGACACTAACATTGAGCTTCGGGGGCCCTGCCGGAATACGGGTGATGACGTTGATGACCCCTGCGACCGCATCGGCACTATACTTTAGCCCAGCGCCACCTGTTGTAATCTCAATACGTTCAATATTCGCTACCCCAGTCCGACCAATATCCGCTGCCCGACCATCTGAGGGTCTTGCTGTGGGTCTCCCATCAATCAAAAAGATAAATCTACGACTATCTAGCCCCCGTACTGTCACAGCGCGGTCTGAGGCCAAACCACTAATCCCCTGAAAATTGAAACCCGGTGCCAGTTTGAGAGCATCGGCGACAGTTTTAGCACCCAGAGCTTGAATTTGGGTTTTGTCTACCGTAAATGTAGTAGCGGTACGCTCGCGCTCGGTGATGCGCCGACGTTGACCAACAACCTGAACTTCTTCGAGGATATCGACGGGTTCATTGTCATCATCTTCAGTGGTCGGTGTAGTCGGACTTGTCGGAACTGTAGCAGGTTTTTGAGCCACGGTATCGAGGTTAACGACCAGCGGATAGGTGCCATTGTTGAGATTTTTAGCAGTGCCTGGAGTTGGTGTTAAGTCTTTAGCTTGAGCAATCTTAGTAACATCTTGAGCCTGAGCTGGGTACAAACTTGCAAAGAAAATCAAGGAAATAAGATGAACCGCATACCTAAATCGACTAACGCTTTGCTTTTTGCTTGACTTGAATTTGTTCACTGTACACACCTCAATCACTGTTCCAACACACTCGCACTAAATCCTACTGCACCTAGATTAAGGCTAGGTTATGAAAAGCCGCCCCTCCGCCCCATAAATGGGGAATCAAGGCACTCTTGGTGAAAACGTTGCTTTTCAGAAATATAGTCAAAGTTCTTTCTGCTTCTTGATCCAAATATTCAGACAAAAAAAGAGGAAAAGTAACATACTTTTCCTCTTTTCTTATTTAATCGGTTTACCTTAACTAAAAGCTAAGGCAAAAAGGCGGACTCTCTTAAGGGCAGTCGTTGGTTCCAGCTAGGAGATTGCGACCCAACTCTTTACGTACTTTGGCTTTGAGTTGGTCATCCAAAGGACCAAAACCAGAAGCATTGAGGATTTGGTCAGCTTGGGTCGGAGCAGTGCCAGTAGGCGCCAAGATCCAGCAGATAGCCGCTTTGACACCAGTAGCTTGAGCAACACGGTTATTACCAAAACCCTTGCTTCCTTGAACTAACAAGTAGGTCAAGCCAACAATCGGATAGGCTTTTTTGGCAGGGGGATTGACACCATAGGTGGCTTGGATGTTGGCGAAGCTGTTAGGGCCGGGGTTGCTAGGCAAGGATGTGCTAGAGCCTGTGTATACTGCCGTAACGCCAGCAGGCGTGGGCAAGTAGTACTTAGGATTGCCACCAGCAGTAATGCTAGCTTGGTTTTGCAAGGCGGCTGCAGGCAGACCACTGCGGTAAGATACACCACTGTTGTTATAAACCGGGGTAGCAACATCTACAGGGACAAAGGCTGTCGCTGTCAGATAACCAATGCGGCCTTCGGCTTGTTGACCCAAGAAAGCACCATTAGCGGCTACGGCATCACGAACACCAGTGTTACCGGAAGCAGAGACTTCGTTGGTAGGAGGAAAATCAAAAGGACCTTCACCTACAAGGGTAGAAGGATAGCCAGAACAAACTGCAAACAAGTGCTTGGTGAAGATATCGGTGGTCCCGCTACTATCAGAGCGACGTGCAACTGTGATAGGCAGGTTTGGGTAAACAGAGGCAGTAGCTGCGATTTGACCCCAGCTGGTGAGGGTTCCGTTCCAGATACCGCAGTATTCAGCGCGGGTTAATTTGAGGGTCGTGGTCAAAGCAGGCAGGTTGTAGGCTAAACCAACCGGACCAGCAGTGAAGGGCAGTTGACTCAAGGTGCCACGGGTGCTAGAGACGTAGTCATTACCTTTTACGGATCCGTAGGAGTTAAGCTGGGCAGAAGAGAACGGTGCATCAGAATTATTGAAGTCAGGCGGAACGCTACCGGGAGCAGTACCGGTGGTGTAAGGATAACCCAAGGGCGTGAAGGGAACTACGTTATCAGCATTACCTGCAAAAACAGGGCTGCTGCTAGCCACACCAGCGGCAAAGTTGTTGTTCAAGAAGTTGGCTTGACCAGCACCGCTACCAGTTGAGGCATACCAAAATTGGTACAAAGGATTGACCGGACCGAACAAATTAACAGGATTGGGATAACCAGTAGCGGGAAAAGGGTTAGCTAAGGGAGCAGCGGGAGAGCAGGTCGTGCTGTTGATTGTGTTGCCAAAGCTATCAAACAAGCGGCGTAGGGCAGTAGCCGAGAAGCTACCACCGTTGCCATAGATGAAGGTAGGTGTTGTCGCAGGACAGGCAGCAGAAGCGCTTTGAGCGAGAGTAGCACCGATGGCAAGGCTGAGAGCCAAAGCCAGAGTCGAATTCAACTTGGACATGAGAAAAACCTCGACTTGAGTTAGTAAGCGATGAAAATTAAGCCTAGTCAGCACGGTTACCCGGTGGATTTAGGAGATGGGGGACGAAAGAACGAAGAACTTATCGAAAAGGTGACATCCAGCCGTGGGAGTGGATTATCCAGAGGAACCTGGGTAACCGCGAGACTAAACTTGACTTCCAAATACACCCTAAGCCCTCAAAGTTAAGAACAGGATAAGAAAACAATAAATTTTTTTGCCATACGATCCCGCCCATGAGTCAGATTTACTGAAAGCCTATGCCAGACCTGAATGTAGCGAATCTAACAAAGTATTGTTAAGTTTTCCTAAATTGAGTTGATGATTTGTAGCAAATATCACTTATTTCTTGGAGCACTTACCAGTAAAAAAGTGCTTAAATTACTTCGGTAGCAGCTGTTTTGCACCCAAAAATTGGGCTAGAGATTGCGCAGCAACCCGATGACCCAAACTACTCCAATGCCCATCAATACGAAAATATAAAGCTGGTGCCTCCGGCAGTGCCGCCGCTTTTTGGAAGTCAGGCGTGAGATCGAGATAGGGAATTTGGCTTTGGTTGAGATAACTTGCTAACTGTTGATAAGTTACAAAAGCACCCTCGACAAGTTTCGTTTGCTCAGGCGTAAATTGTTTGTGAACACGCGGCAGATAAACCATTTCTTTGGTGGGAATCAATATAACCACTAACTGACAAGCTGGAAGCTGACAGCCTTGCTCAACAGTTTGCAACCCTGCTTTCAACTCCTGTAAACCAGATGCATACTCCGCTTGGGTCGGGCTAAGAATATTGTGGGTCAGCGGAAAAAGGACTAAATCCACATTTTGATCGCGATAACTCACTGGTTGCTGATCAGATAAATAAGCACCTTGAATAATAAACTTAACTAATCGATAGATTAAAGAATTTTGATCCAACCAGACTCTGAGTGAGCGCACCACTTCCGTAAATGGCGAACTGCTTTGGCTCTCAATTTGCTGGGCTACAGGAGCCAGGTCATTAGCAAAAAAACTCCAGATCACCAAACGCGGTTTTTGGGGTGCCACATACCGCTCAAAAACTTGGGCATATTGCCAAGATGAAAACCCGGTTTCGCCATAAGATGCTGTTGCTTGATGGGTTAAGACCCCTAGCTGCTCAACCCAAGTCTCTGCGGCTTCAACTCCGAAGCCCCATACAAACGAATCCCCCAAAAAAGCTATTTTTGCCCTAGCAGCCTTTGGCATATTGCGAAAGCCGTTGTGATCAGTTTGAATAGTAATTTTTTCGGTATCGTTAATGCGGATATCCCCCCGCTTCAAATTGGGCTGCGCCATCGTGCCAATCCCGGGTTCAAAGCGATACAGGTCTTCATCAGTTGCTCGCTCAAAGAGCGCCTGCCGTAAATTTATGGATAACAGCGGATGTGCTAGCCGTATCCCTCCCTCCAATAACCCTACTGCTATGACCAAACTGCTCAAAACCAAAGCACCATTGACAAGCCAGCGAGAGGTTTTTTTCATGTCCCCCGCCGATAAAAAGGCCGTTTGACAACCACCGCTGTGAGGTCTTGGTTGCGAATACGCACTTGCAGTTCAGTTCCGACTTTGGCTAAAACCGTTGGTACATAGCCCATGGCAATATTGCGGTTCAAACTTGGTGCCGGCCCACCACTGGTGATAGTTCCGACGATGTCACCTTGCGTCAAAATTGCATAACCATGACGGGCAATACCCCGCTCCTGCATCTCAAGACCCACCAATTTTTGGCTGATACCTACTTCTTTAAGTGCAACCAAGGCCGTACGTCCCAAAAAATCACCTTTCTCTAGATCAATCACCCAACCCAGCCCAGCCGCCCAAGGATTAGTCGTGATATCCATATCTTGTCCATAGAGATGCATTGCCGCCTCAAGCCGTAGACTATCGCGCGCACCCAGGCCACAAGGCGTTACCCCGAGATGCAACAACGCTTGCCAAAGCGCGATCCCTTGAGCTACGGGGGTCAAGATTTCAAAACCATCCTCACCGGTATAGCCCGTCCGCGCCACCCAAGCCGGGGCATTTTGTAGCCTCACCTCAGCATGTCCAAAGCGCTGGATTGTGCTTAGGTCTTGGTCACAGAGTTCTTGTAGGGTACTAGCCGCCTGTGGGCCTTGGAGTGCAAGCAAGGTTTTGGTCGCCGATTCATCCACCAATAAGCCGGATTCAAGGTGACTATGGAGCCAGGTAAAGTCAGCTGCGCGTGTGGCTGCATTGACAATCACCCGCCACGAATCAGCACCCCGATAATAAAAAATCACATCATCTAAAATGCCACCCTCTTCATTGAGTAGCAAGGTGTACTGCGCCTGTCCAGCCTTGAGGTGAGCCAGACGCGAAGGCACCAGCCGTTCTACCTCCGCGATCGGGGCTTGCAGACGAAACTTACCCATATGCGCAATATCAAAGAGACCGACTGCTTGGCGTACCGCCTGATGTTCTTTGAGTACCCCTTCATAAAAAACTGGTAGCTGCCAGTTAGCAAACTCGACCAAGCGGGCGGGGGGATAATAAGCAGCCAAAGGCGTAGTTTGAATCATGTCAACAAGGTTACTCCGGGGACTGAGCTTGACGCGAACGAAAATCAACTTGGGGAATGCGATTAGCCTGAAACATGCCGATCACATCCTGAGGAGCCAGATTCTTACCTTTGCGCTCCTTGATCACAATCAGAGCGTGACCGCCATGACACAAAGCCTGGGCTTGTTGAAACTGGCGCAACTGTAAAGGATAATCCACATCATCGGCAGCAATGGCACAAACCTGATAAACGCCGCCGCCCCGTGTGGTCACTAAGATATTTTCGATCATCACCTCATCAACGGCCTGAGCCTCAAACATTAGTCCCAAAAAACCCTCTTCAAATAATCGCTGACAAATTTGCTTAGCTGCGCGGGCTTTGAGCGTGAGCATTACCACCGGAAGACCCATCGTACCCATCTGAATTGGACGCGCTGAGGGACTAATCACCGTGCCTGTCATCTCAAAAAGTTCTACTAAAGGCCAAGGTAACACCGTACACAACACCGTCATACCGACCAAAAACAGATCATCACGCACCGGCCCGATCCAGCTCAGACGTTCAGGCTCCGGGGGCGTATATTCGATGGTAACTGTGAGCTTGGTGAGGTCTTGAGGATGACTTACACTACAAACTGCACAGATCGTTTGGTCTCCTTCTTCGCGTAAGCGGCGTCCCTGTTTACTAAAAAATTGATTGAGCGCGTTGAGAGCTGTTTGCACAATCAAGACCTCAGTTTTACCCAATACCCGCAAGCCCTGATCCTTAACTAATCTGCCAATATCTGTATAAGTATTTTTATTGGGTTTAGCCCAGCCATAGGTATCAAAATCATCTAGTAACGACTCTGGGGTCTCATCCTCACTCAAAAAATGTACATAAAAGGCATCACAAATAAATGGATCATCCTCATCCTCGCGGTTTTGAGAAACTAGATAGTCAACATCTGCACGCCGTTGATAAAATGCTACACCATAGGTCATGCCCCCCGCGCCCAAAATACACACGTAAAGCGTCTCGATACCCCAAGCATTGAGGGTCAAGGCCAAGGGCGGATAATCGGTTAAATAATCCCAAGGCGCACGTCGCCAGAGGCTGACAGCTTGTTGATAAAGGTCTGTCAGACCTGCTGCTTCTTGATTTGATAATAATTCTTCTAGGGGTAGGTCATTGGGAGGGGCATCTAGGGCAAAAAGCGGTGGTACTTGTCCACCCAAAAAAACTAAAATCTCATCTAATAGACCCAACTGTGGACGATACTCTACCGGAATATCCAGGGTTTGCAAGACGCCGCGCAAATAAAGCTGATACTCGCGCCGACAGACAATAAGTTGTCGAGGACGACCGGGTGCCCCTTGTAAAGGATGTAACAACGCTTCGATTAAGCCATCAAGCAGTAAATCAGGCTTCTGATGCTCATCAATGACAACACACGGATGGATCGCTCGGGGTACCGCTGTCGTCTCATCAATCCAAAAAACTCCCTTGAGACCTTCTTCACCAGGACGGCGCGGCATAAATTTATCTAAAGTGCGCAAATCTCCCTGCCACACGTGGGTTGTGCGCGGTAGCCGTTGGATCACTTGGGTCTGTAAAGCTGTTAATACCATCAAGGGGCGAACGGGTGGTATGCCTTCAGTCTATCGTGCTGCTTGCGCCTCGCACTAGACGTCTTGCCTGAATCAGGCACAATAGAGGAGGTATGACAATGGTGAAACAGGTCATGAGTAAAGCCTTAAATCCTCTAGAACGTTCTGGGATGTCTCTAGAACCCAGTTTGCTATCAGTCGAGTTTTGGCAAGAAACCTTGGCCTTGACCCGACGTTTATTTATTCAATTAAAACGACGACCGACCTCTTTGGTACTGGGCATTGCCCAACCCTTGATGTTTTTATTACTTTTTGGTCAAGCCTTTCGCAACGCCCCCACCGGGGTTTTTGGTTCTGGAGAAAATTACACCCAGTTTCTCGCGGCTGGTGTAGTCATTTTTACCGCTTTTGGCGCCGCACTCAATTCAGGTTTACCGATAGTTTTTGACCGTGAGTTTGGATTCTTAAACCGTATTTTGGTGGCGCCACTAGTGTCACGTCTATCGATTGTATTTTCATCGGCAATTTATATTGTGCTGCAGAGCTTAGTACAAACGGGTATTGTGATGCTGGCGTGTTCGTTAATGGGGGCTCATTTTATTGGTGGGCCGGCGGGATTATTGCTGGTGGCTGTAGTTGTGATGCTATTGGTACTAGGATTTACGGCTCTGAGTATTGGTTTGGCCTTTTTGGTACCGGGTCACATCGAGATTTTGGGTATCTTGCTGGTGCTCAATTTACCCTTACTGTTTGCGAGTACAGCTCTGGCTCCCTTAGCTTTTATGCCTAGCTGGTTGCAATGGGTCGCAACGCTCAATCCCTTGACTTGGGCAATTGAGCCGGTACGTCATCTTTATGTTAGTAGCGATTGGTCTTTGACTAGCCCGATTCTTGCGGCGCCTTGGGGAACGTTGACTATCCAAACTGCACTCTTGGCCTTGGTGATTTTTGATGCAGTCGCCGTATTTTTGGTGGGGAGCTTGCTCAAAAAAGCCCTGCGCTAGGGTTAGGGTTGTAGGTGGACTCCAATTGTCAGCTGTAAAAATTTAGCGGATATCCACTAATAAATGCTAAAATCATAGGTCGGCAAAGCATTTAGGAAAACTCATGGCACGCAAGATAACGGCTAAGGTCAAACTCGCCCTCAATGCTGGGAAGGCCAACCCGGCGCCTCCTGTCGGTCCTGCCCTAGGCCAGCATGGGGTCAATATCATGATGTTTTGTAAGGAATATAACGCCAAGACCGCTGATCAAGTGGGCATGGTAATTCCGGTCGAAATTACCATTTTTGACGACCGCAGTTTTACGATTGCGCTCAAAACTCCGCCCGCCTCCGTGTTGTTGTGCAAGGCTGCTGGTGTTGAACGCGGCTCCGACAAACCTAGCACCACCAAAGTTGGAAACATCAACCAAGTTCAACTACGCGAAATCGCCATCACCAAGATGGTTGACCTCAATGCTAACGATGTGGAAGCAGCGATGAATATTATTGCTGGCACCGCGCGTAACATGGGCATCACCATCACCGACTAAGTGTTGGGTGTACACAGCACAGAGGCGCGGATCTTGCGTCTCTGTAGTATTACATAACAAAAATATTGCGCGTCAGTGAATTATGATTCTCAGAGTCTTGCCCCTGATTGTTGGTTTGCTTGCCAGTGGTTTGTTGGTGCTCAATCGCCTACTGAGTGCTAATCCTAGTCCCGAACAGACCCGCTCTGATGCCCTAGGATTATTGATGGGAGCAGTTTTGGTTTTGGTTGCAATTCTCGCTGGACAAGCTCAACCGCGCACCCCAGAGACTGTCGAAATTGATGCACCTCTGGGCATTAATGTCACCACCACTAATGCTGATCTAGAGGCCGAGCTACGCTGGCTAGGTCAAACCCTAATTGCCCAAACAGCAACGGTCAGTGTGGTGGTCTGGTCTGGCGGTGAGACGCTACTGCGCATGGGTTATCTCGGTGCTGGCGATTTTCAGCTAGGGCCGATTGTAGAACGTGTACTCAAAACCCAAAAGCCAGTTTATCTGGTGACACTCAGGCTTTTCCCCGGACGGGTTGAGTTTGTTTATTTACCCGAAGCAATGCAAGCTATTGTCTGTCAACCCTTGGGTAATCAAGGCGTATTGGTACTAGGTGCTAATCAGAGCCGTAGCTACAATCCCCAGGATTTACAGTGGATTGAGGCACTTAGCCAACGACTAACCCAGAGATTGTCGTGATTAGTGGTGGATTTGTGGCTTTGGCAGTAGTTGAAGTTGAGCCATTAGTTAGGTTTTACACTTCTTTATTAGACCTCAAACCACAACTTTATCGACCTAATAGCTATGCTGAGTTTCATCTGTCTAATTTGCGCCTAGCGATTTTTAGACCTCGCATGACCGAAAGGCAGGTCTTTCAAGGTCAAGGCGCGATGAGTCTGTGTCTAGAAGTAACGGATTTGGCGGTTGTGCGTGAACGTCTGCAAAGGCTCGGCATAGCAGCTGAACCCATTATTGAAGAAGCCCACGGTCAAGAATGCTACGCCTATGATCCTGTTGGCAATCGCATAATTTTTTATCAACCCCAATTCAAATCTTCAACCAAAAAGTAGGAACATCTTTAAGCTGCTCCGTAGAACTTAAAAAGGGCTGGAGTGACTTCACCTGACTTATAGTTTTGCAATGTTTTTCCTGTAATTGGACTGTAAGCATCAGCGTATAGCTGAGAGCAGATATAAGAGTTCTTGCTAGGTGAAATATAGTTGGAGACATAATTAAATCCTGTCTGCGAGAGCTGAAATAGATTAAAAATGTACCAGAAAGAGTAAGGTTTTCTCAATTTTGTTAATGCTCTAATACTCTTTCCGTTTGATTAGCAGGTTTTTGTTCTGGGCCACCAGTGGTAGAACAAGTATCTCTTGAGCAACTCGGTCTGCTTTGATAAACTACGACATCGTTGCTCTAATCGCTCTTCCACTTCTTCAATCGT
>JBBRQP010000074.1:0-13918 GCA_038226175.1 Gloeobacterales cyanobacterium | reverse complement strand
GGCAATTATTCGTTGTGAGCCTTCTTTATTGAAGTAGGCAGCTAAAATCCGTTGGCGCAGATCCACTGAATATGGTTTTCCCATCACCCTCTCCATTTAGTCCAATTAATATAGCTCTTTCACTTGAAAATTGCTGTAAGTCGGTCGCTTATCTAAAAACTCTTACCCTTGCCCACTAGGCTGGCTTATCGGTGTGAGGATTATTTTGGATATAAGGATAAAGATTATAGTCTCCTACACCGTCACTGACGAGTTGCCGTTAATTGCTAACTAAAGAGTGTAATATCACTTCTATAGCTTGTCCCACTTTCGTACTTTTTACTGTTGACTATACTTTGATTTATTATTATCATCATTGGAAATTTGATCCAGGCACAAGTACACTGATATTTATTAGGGAATGAACTAGTAAGTTTTTAATAAAGTTGAAGATCTGGAAAATTTATATAGTTAAATTTAAGTATCAGTAAAATATTTCAGTTTTTCTAGTGGGAGAATGTGAGTTAATGCTACTTCCTAAGCGTCACATCCAGTTTTAATAATGATATCTCCCAGCGGACATAAATTACAAGACAAATTCAACCAGTTAATAGACTCTCCTGCTACGTTACCAATATTATTTTTTGGTGGGTAGGTAAAGTTAAAAATTCTTGTAAGTTCAATTTCAGTGTTGATATCTTTTCTCTGGGTTAAAATCATAAAATACGGATTTCTCCTGATTAGGATATATGTTGCTTTTGTAAAATCACTTGCTGTTACTTCAGCAACACCATAAAATCGAACACCTTCTGAGGAAGTAATCATGACTTCTTCACCTAAACTTAATTCATTGATTTGCCACTCTTTGGGAAAACTTTTCCATAGTCTTTTGTATCTAGTAATTCGTGTATCAGGTACCCACCAACTATCACATAAAAATAAATATAATTTATAGTTTTCAGGTATTGATAGATAATCATTGTCAAATAGCTTAGGTCTTAAATATTCTGCACAATAGTTGTACATCACATCCCAATCAATTGACCAGTTGTTTGATTTGCAAATACAACTAAAAGAAGCAATGTCAGGCATTGTGCCTTTAGGCACTTGAAAATTCTATGAGTCATTACTCACGAAAACATCAGTAGCTGACACAGTGTAAAGCTCTATCTCTGGTGATTCTTGTGCTAACTCAACAGTCATGATGATTTCTAGGTTCAGTTGGGTTATTGAAATATGACCCTCAATTTTGTAGGTCATCTCTACGATAGTAGTGACTGTCAGCGTGATCATTAATAACTAGTTTGTCTTCACCTTTTGAACAAAACTAGTCACGCCCGCTTGTCGAAATTCGCTAGGAGCTTGGGTTACTCTAACTTAAGGGGAAACTTTAAACGCAGTAGAACTAATAATATTACCGCCAGGGGTGAATACATTAAACTTACCCGTCATAGCGCCAACCGGAACTGTAACCGTAATTTGGCTCTCAGACACAACGCTAAAAGCCGTATCCTGTCCAGCTAAGGTAACTCGGGTTGTTCCCTTAAAATTAGTTCCCGTAAGAGTTACGGTACTACTCACAGCACCACTACTTGGGCTAAAACTTGTAAAGGTAGGGGGCAATGCTACTGCAAAAAAGACCAATGCAGAGCCTACCGGATTCGTTACTTGAATAAATTTTAGTGCCGCTCCCACCGGGACAATCACCTTTAAGGTCGTAGATGTCGCCTTGCTAATAGTGGCCGATGCGCGTCCAAATTTTACCTCAGTTACACTCGCCAAGTTGGTTCCAGTGAGAACGATTGTTGCCCCTACTGGTGCGCTAGACGGATCAACACTGGTCAGCGTCGGCGCTTGAACCACCGTAAACTCAGTGGGGCTAATCACGCTGCCGCCTGGGGTTGTTACTTTAAATTTGCCTGTCACGCCCCCAGCAGGAACTGTACTTGTAATTTGGTTATCAGATAACACCGTAAAAGCCGTATCGCTATCAGACAAGGTTACGTTGGTTGCCCCAGTAAAGTTACTTCCAGTCAGGGTTATCAGGCTACCTACAGCACCACTACTCGGGCTAAAACTTGTAAATAGGGGCGCAGAGGGCAATACAGTAAAGTTGTTTGCGCTATTACTTATCCCATTTGGTGTTGTAATAGTAATGATGCCCGTACTCGCCCCTGTCGGGACTGTAGCCGTAATTTGACTATCTGAATTAACTGTAAATGGAGCTACAACACCATTAAATTTTACGCTTGAGGTTGAAGTTAGATTGGTACCTGTTAAAGTAACAGCTGTAGCGGTTGCTCCTCGATCAGGATGAATACTCTGTAACGTTGGGGTCGTAGTTAGTGCCCCGGCGACAGCAAAAATTACGCCATTACCCGTACCACCACCCACTGTTGTGCCATAAAAAGTTCCGTTACTGCCCTGTGTAACCCCTATCGGCCAAGCTCCATTAGTGCCGTCAAAGTCTACTAAAGATGTAACTGTACCGTCCGTCATCATCCGAAAAAGTAGACCTAAGCCAAAAGCTCCTCCAGAAAATGTCACGCCATAGTAACTACCATCACTACCTACTGCCATACCAGTAGGGTTGTTACCATTACTGCCATTGAATTTAAACAACGTAGTGAGTGTCCCGCTTGCGGTCATTCGGAATACGGTACCGTTACCTGATGAACTACCGCCTGAGAAAGTGGTACCATAAAAGTTACTATCTGCCCCTAATACGAAGCCAGAGCGCGGATAAGATCCATTATTGTTATTAAAGTTGACTAGAGTTGTCAGCACCCCAGTCGGCGTAACTTTAAAAACAGTGCCACACCCATCTGCTTTACCGAAATCTTGACAAATTCCAGAGCCGCCATAGAACGTGGTTCCATAAAAATTGCCGTCTGCTCCCAATACTAATTTGCTAAAAGGATTGGCTCCATTGAGGCCAGTAAAACTAAGTAATGTTGTAAATGACCCACTAGGCGTTACCTTGAATACCGTGCCGTAGCCAGCATCCCCGCCCTCATAGGTTGTGCCATACAAACTACCGTAAGCATCCTGAACTAGCCCAGCACTAGGCTTGGCACCATTAGTACCCGTAAAATTGACCAATGTCGTGAATACGCCATTTGGTGCAATCTTAAATACTGTGCCATAACCTTCAGTGCCACCCTCAGCAGTCGTACCAAAAAAATAACCATATTGTTGTCCTTGGACTAATTCAGCCGCCGGATGACTGCCGTTAGTCCCATTAAAATTGACCAATGTTGTCAAAGTTCCGGTAGCCGACCACTTGAAAACTGTGCCACACCCAATTTGATTACTCGATAAATTAGCACAAGAACCCGTTCCGCCTTCGTTAGTAGTGCCATAAAAATAATTATCTTTACCAAGTAACAAAGTAGCTAATGGTATAGACCCATTCTGATTATTGAAAACCAAAGAGGTTGAGACGGTCTGTGCACTGAGGGTGCTGCCACTAAGGAGCCAGATAAGACAGGATAAGGTTCTGAGACCTATGCCTGAAGCACCTAAAGATTTTTGATTTTTCAACAACACAGAGTCACACACAGGCAATATCATGATGCTGCTTTGCGTTAGGTCTAAGGCGAGAATATCACAGGCTACACCTTTTAAGAAAGTTATAGAAAAAACATTGTGATATCTGTCATTAGCCATACATAAATATTAAATTGCAGTTATTATCAATATTCCAACTAGTCTCCAAAATCTTGCTTCGCAGTTGCAGAATTAGGTCAGGAACGCAAAAATAATACATTCAGAATAGACTTTGTAAAATATATTTTAACGTGCGTGATTGTTGCGATCCGTATCTGCTTTTAGCAGCAAAATTTTCTCCACTAACGTCTTACTGAGGGTATGTTTACTGAGATTTAAGTTCTTGTAATTTACAGCATATGTACCGTACTATAAACTTCATCAAGCTGCTGGCAACATACTTAATCAACATAGCTACTGAACCTTTTTAATTTAGGTTCACTCAGTAGCTTAAGTTTTTACGGTACTGGTCACAAAGCCTCAGATAGTAAGTAGCAGGGAATGAAGCCAATGCAAAATCAAGCTGGAAAACAATTAGTTAAAATGTGTTTATTGCTACTTACATGGTTTAGCCAAGGTGCCTTCACTAGTGCAGCTCGTGCAACTATCCCCTTATCAGGTACCGATACAAGTTACTTCTTTTCACCGCAAGATATGATGACTCTAGGCTTACCAGGTCTAGCGCGCTACTACATTGTTCACACGCCTCCTAATTACAATCCCCAACAAGCGTATCCGCTCGTCCTATTTTTGCATGGTGGTAGTGGTGGGGCTCACGATGTCAGCACCAAGCAAGTCAACTTATCCTTGTATGCTGACCAATTGGCGAATGCCAATCAACCAACTTTTTTAGTGGTTTATCCTCAGGGGTATACCAGCAGTGCCGGGGGTTATTGGAATTCAGGTAACTGCGATGATGGCACGGGTAAAGGTATAAATGGTACCAACATTACAGCGTGTACTCCCGATGCCTATTTGGCTGGCAGTGAGGATGTGACTTATATCAATACTATTTTGAATTTAGTGTCCAGCCAATACATTATTGACGGCAAACGTATTTATGCGATGGGTCATTCTAACGGGGCGGTTATGTCTAACCGTCTAGGGTGTGAATTATCTAGTCGCATTACAGCGGTAGCCCCTATCGAAGGCACTATAAAAATTTCTCCGTGTAATCCAGGTACAGTACCAGTCTCAATCATTGAATTTGCTAGCTTAACAGATCCTAATTCTACCTATTGCGGGGATTTTGCTGATACCTCGGTGAGCTATACCCTTGGACTTCTACCCAGCACCACCACCACTTGTGCCAAAAATCCAGCGCAAATCAACTTTGGGCCAGGGGTCTGGCAGGGGGTAAATAGTTGTTTTGGTGGCGTTAGTGAAACCAAATACACTAATCCGGCTCCACTCTCTGGGGTCTCGCCCAATTATCAGTTATCCACATTTAGTGGCTGTCGTACTGGCACTGCAGTCAGTCTTTATACCCTTCAAGATGCCCCCCATGGCTGGCTCTATAGTACAAGTACCTTGGTTGTTGATTGGCGCAGTAAGGCTTGGAGTTTTTTCCAGTCTAAGGCTAAACCTTAGCCCCCAACACCTTCAAGATATCTGCGCTGATGACTGTATCAACGAGCTTTGCTTGACCGATACACGTAGGCAAAACAAACCGTAGTTTACGGTCTTGGACTTTTTTGTCGCCCTGCATGAGGCGTAGTAGGTCGTCTAAATCAAGATCGGGTAGCGTTTGAGGCAAACCAGCCTTGGCAAGGAGAAAATGCTGGCGGTCTTGTTCGGTTTGCGTCCAAAAATCAAGATTCACCGCCAGTTGCCCCGCTGCTTGCATACCCAAGCCAATGGCTTCGCCATGGGTATAGCGACGGTAGTGAGTAGCTGTTTCTAGGGCATGTCCGATGGTGTGACCATAGTTGAGAATGGCGCGCAGCCCGCCTTCTTTTTCATCTTGCGCTACGATCTTGGCTTTGGCTTGACACGAATGAAAAATCATCGACAAGACTAATTCCAGGGGTATTTTTGAGAATGTTTTAAGGGTCGTAACTTTTTCTAGCATCATAAAAAGTTCAGCATCCCAAATAACACCATACTTAATAACCTCGGCTAAACCGGATCGCCATTCTCGCCCCGGCAGGGTTGTTAGCACTTGCGGATCAATCAAGACTAAACGAGGTTGATGAAAGGCGCCTACTAGGTTTTTACCTTGGGGTGTGTTGACCCCAGTTTTACCACCGATGGCTGCATCGACCATGGCTAATAACGAAGTGGGTACTTGGATAAAAGGAATACCCCGTAGCCACGTGGCGGCGGCAAACCCAGTCATATCACCCACCACACCGCCGCCTAGAGCAATCAAACCGCAGCGTCGGTCAAGCTCGTAGTGATAACATTGGGCATGAATACCTTGCCAAGTCTTGAGAGTTTTGAAGCGTTCACCCGCTGGGATCAAATGAACATAGGTCTCATAGCCTGCTTGGGTCAGAGTTGTTTTAATGGTTTCACCGTAGGCCGCATAAATAGCAGGATGGCTCACGATCAGAAGTTTTTGTCCGAGGATCAGCGGCTTGACATGTTGTCCTAGCTCGCCAAGTCCACCAGGTTTAATCTCAATGTCATAGGGTGCAATTGGTAATGCAACAGTTAGTGTAGCCATGATCAGCTCTGATTCTTGTCTCATTGTGTCACGTTCCGCCCCAGCAGCCCAATCCACGCTATCGTATAGATTATGTCTTTTTCCTTTAAACCAGCTTATTTAGGGGTGTTAATCTGCCTGTTTTTGGCAGGGTGTGGGCTCAAAGCTACGGGTTTGGCAAGGCCTGTAGCCAATAACTTAGTGGATGAAGTTTGGCAAATTATCAATCAAGATTATGTAGACGGGACTTTTAACCATCAGGACTGGGACAACATTCATACAATTTATGTGGAGCAGACCAAAAAAGACCCTAAAGCGGTCTACACCTCAGTTCAAGACATGCTGGCTTTACTCCAAGACCCCTACACCCGTTTTCTTAATCCAAGACAATATAACGAACTGCAAAGCACGGTGAGCGGCGAATTATCGGGCGTAGGATTGCAGATTGCCTTAGCCGAAAAAACTAATGAACTGACAGTGATCGCACCTATCGAAGGCTCTCCGGCTTTTCGGGCTGGCCTCAGACCCCGTGATGTGATTATTGCCATCAACCAACAAGTAACCAAAGGTCTAGACCTCGATCAAGCTGCCCAAAAATTACGTGGCTTACCTGGTACCAAAGTCAACCTTACAATTCGCCGCGAAACCCAAAAATTTAGCCTCATGCTGACCCGTGCTACCGTCGAAATCAATCCAGTTCGCTATGAAATTAAGACTCTTGGTAACACAAAACTAGGCTACATCCGCCTTACTTCGTTTAATAGTAATGCGACCCCTGAGGTCAAAAAAGCTGTGCTGGCTCTCGAAAGCAAACAGGTAAAAGGTTACATCTTAGATTTGCGCCTCAATCCGGGCGGTCTTTTTGCCGCGGGTATTGAAGTTGCGCGCCTCTGGTTACCTGCGGGTCAAACGATTGTCTCAACGGTTACCCGCCAAGGCACCCGTGAAGTGAGCCGCGCTGATAGGGGTCAACTCACCCGCAAACCCTTGGTTGTACTTGTCGATCAAGGCACTGCAAGCTCCGCTGAGATCCTCGCTGGGTCACTCCAAGATAATCACCGGGCGCAGCTTGTCGGGATGCAGACTTTCGGCAAAGGCCTTATTCAACAGGTTTATAATCTCTCTGATGGGTCAGGGCTAACGGTCTCGATTGCCAAATACCAGACTCCAGCGGGACGAGATATTCATAAAATTGGTATTCAACCCGATGTGCAGATCGAGTTACCCGATGCGATTCGCCCGCAAGATATTGCCACACCCAGTGACCCACAGTTTGCAACAGCGGGTAAATTATTGGTTCAGAGTATTGCCAGCAAATAATTTACGCTAGATACTGCGCTTCAAGTAAATAGCTATCTCGACTAAACCGTACCTGCCAGTAGCCACCGGGTCTGCGGTCGAGGATGATACCTTCTTCGCCGAGGGTCAGTACAGATGCCGGAAATAATACAGGAATAACGGCGGCAGTTTTAACAAAAGGGGGTAAGCTCACCAGACGGACTTTTTGACCGGGGCTAAATTCAGGCATGAGGCGTTAACACAGCAGAGCTATTTCTACTTTAACGAACTTTATACAACTTGAAGACTGTGCCCGGGCTGTGATTAGATCAAAACTGTGATTTGATACAAAAAGGTCTAAGCATGGGTGCAATTGCCGAAACATTTGAACGTCTGCATACCTCAAGACAGGTGGCACTGATTCCTTTTATTACCTGTGGAGACCCGGATCTCGAAACCACCCGCCAAAGTTTATTCACCTTAGCCCAGCATGGTGCCGATTTGATTGAGGTGGGCATGCCCTATGGTGACCCCTTAGCCGATGGCCCGGTTATTCAGGCAGCGGCTACGCGAGCTCTCAAAAGAGGCGTAACTTGGGAAGATGTGCGCGTTTTATTGGGTGAGGTTGTCCCCAACTTAGCAACGCCAGTAATTCTTTTTTCCTACTACAACCCAGTACTGGCACTAGGGGCAGAAATTTTTTTGGGACAGCTACAAGCCTTGGGTGTGCGAGGCTTGGTGATCCCTGATCTGCCCCTCGAAGAATCGGGTGAGCTTTTACGGTTGAGTAAGCATTTTGGTGTGGAGTTAATTTTGTTAGTTGCCCCCACCAGTCCACCTGCTCGCATTGCCCAAATCGCCGCCCAAGCCCAAGGTTTTATTTATCTGGTTAGCTTGACGGGTACCACGGGTGTACGCTCCCAACTTTCTGAACTATTACCTAGCCGCATTGCTTATTTGCACAGCGTCAGTGACAAACCAATTGCGGTGGGATTTGGGATTGCCACAGCTGATCAAGCCCGACAAGTGGCAGCTTGGGGCGCAGATGGTGTGATTGTGGGTAGTGCCTGTGTCCGTCTGTTAGACGAAACTCCAGCCGATCAGCGTCAAGTTCAATTAGCTAAATTTTGCCAAAGTCTACGTCAGGCACTCGATGCGCAAAGCCCCAATAACGACATAACTTAAAAATAATAACTCCTGCTGAAATTCTGTAAAGAATATAAGCAGTACCCTCGAGTATGCGGGATCAGCCTAAAATTTGAACATGACCTATCTGGTTACCTCATGCCACAGCAAGTGCTTATTTTTGCCGAACAGACCGCTGGTGAGATTCAACCGATTGCGTTGGAATTACTCGGAGCTGGACGTAAACTAGCGGACAAATTAGATAGCTTGCTGACCTGTGTGGTGATGGGTTCCGAGATTCAAAATTTGGCGCCCCAACTTATTAGTCATGGAGCCGATATTGTCTATCTGGCTGATCATCCCCAATTAGCCGTTTATCGTACCTTGCCCTTTCGGCGGGTCTTGATTGATCTGATTACTTCATTTGCCCAGCCGCCGCATATTGTTTTACTCGGCTCAACCACCACCGGACGCGATCTAGCCCCGCGTATTGCCGCTTATTTTGAAACAGGACTGACCGCTGATTGTACGGAACTCGATATTGGCTCTTATGAGCACACCAACAAAATGGATGTCACCAAACTAGGACTTTATGAAAATTGTCTCTACGCAATTCGTCCGAGTTTTGGGGAATCCCTCAAAGCGCGTATTTTGGGCCCTTGGAAAAATCCTCAAATGGCAACCGTGCGTCCTGGGGTGATGCTTCCTGCCCCAGTTAATGTGGATCATCCCGGCAAGATTGAGATGCTTGTCGTTAATTTACAGCCCTTGGATCTCGGCTTAGTGGTCAAAGAAATTTTGCGTGAACTCACTGAGCACGTTGATTTAACTAAAGCAGAGGTCATTATCTCAGGCGGTTATGGCCTCGGTTCTCCAGAGGGATTTGCCCTGATGCATCAACTGTCCGCCTGTTTTCCGATTAGTGCGGTGGGTTCTTCGCGTAAAGCCGTGGATGCGGGTTGGATATCCCATGCCCATCAAGTTGGACAAACCGGAACCACTGTACGACCCAAAATCTATATTGCTTGCGGGATCTCAGGTGCGATCCAGCATCGCGTTGGTATGGACAAATCAGCAACAATTATTGCTATCAACCGTGACAGTAGCGCCCCGATCTTTAAGTTTGCTCATTTCGGTATTGTGGGTGATTTGTATCAAGTGATCCCTGAAATGATCCAGCAACTTCAACAACGGCCTGTTGCTGAACGTACCCAAATGTTAGCTAGTTAATAATTTCTTTGTGGGCTTCGACATAGATACGTAAGGCAGCATTAATCTGCTGTTGCCAGGTTTCGCCTTGGTCTTGGAACCAAAGTAAAACATCCGCATCCAAAGAGAGCGTAACTTTGGCTTGTGCGGCGGGCTTACGCCATGTTGCCCGCAAAAAAAATTCATCTAATAGGGGCGGACTATCGGACGTATCAATTTGGTAGGGAGCTAGTGCATCAACTTGCACCCAGTTCGTTTCTGAGCTTTTGTTCATATCGTTGTCGTTCATGGGGCAACGCCTTGCGTAAGGATAAAACACGCAGTGTATTCAGATTAAGTTCAGTATAGACGATGACCACAGCACGTCGGTCGAGCATCCCGATCCCTGTCCAATGATTGGTGCCATAGGTTTGACGCTCATCCAGCTGTGTCAATAAGGGCTTCACAAAAATCCGAGCCGCATCTATAAAATCTAAGCGATGTCTGGCGATATTAATGCGGTTGTTGCGCTCATCCCAGACAATTTTCATCAGCGCCCTCCTACAAAAATTCTATAGAGAATGTGTGTACCTGTCATAGTTTCTAGGGATCGGCGTAGAATTTTAATTATCTTAACTCTGGAGCTTTGTTATGGCAAACCCCATTCACTATGACCTACTTTTGGTGGGGGGCAGCTCTTCCAATCTAGTGCTCGCGCATCGGTTAGTAGATTTGGCAAAATTAAGTGGTCTAGCCATTAGTATTGCCATAGTCGAAAAAGGCCCGCAGTTTGGCGCGCATATCGTCAGCGGCGCTGTCGTCAATCCCCGTGTAATCAGCAAATTATTTCCTGATTATCAAGAAAATGGTTTTCCTACCGAAGGCGTGGTGACCAAAAGCCATTTAAGTATTTTAGGAGCGCAAGAAAAATGGGATTTACCCGAAGCGCTAATCCCGCCCGGTCTCAAAAAAGAAGGCGGTTTTGTTTTTACGCTCAGTCATGTGATCCGCTGGCTGGCTGATAATTTACAAGAAAAATCTAAAACTATTGCCAACGTGACGCTGGATCTTTTCCCTGGCTTCGCCGCTCAAGAAATTCTTTATGGGCAAGACGACACGGTAATCGGGGTCAAAGTCAGTGAAACAGGCACAACCACCGAAGACAGTCTCTATGCTGATTACACCTGTTTTGGGGATAAAGGTTTTATCTCCAAAGACCTCGTGGCCAAATTTGACCTACGGCCTAATCCCCAGCTCTGGTCTGTGGGTGTCAAGGAAGTATGGGAGGTTAACGAAGACTACCAAGGACAAGTTTGGCATACGCTGGGCTATCCAATTTTGGATGGTACCTTTGGCGGCGGTTTTGTCTATGGTTTGACTAATAAACACCTAGCCATCGGTCTGATTATTAGCCTCGATAGTCAAAACCCAAATATCAATCCGCAACAATGCTTGCAAAACTATAAAGCCCATCCTTGGATACAGAGCTTGATTCAGGGCGGCAAAATGCTCAAATATGGCGCAGCCGTCATTCCCGAAGGTGGTTATTACAGTTTGCCAACCCGCTTTAATGTCGCAGGCGCGATGCTTTTGGGTGATGCCCTAGGCGTATTGGATGCGGCCTCACTCGCTGGGGTAGACCGTGCTATGGAAACGGGTTATATCGCGGCGGGCTTATTGCATGATGCTTTCTTGCAAAAAGATTTTTCGCTGCTTGAGCCTTATCAAGAGCAGGTCATGGCAGGCTTTGTGGGTCAAACTCTCTTTGATAGCCGCTATTTCCGTCAAGCCTTCCTCGAAAATGAACGCTTACTAGGCGAATATTTACCCGTTGTCGCAGCGAGCGTTGATGAACGTCATCCTTGGTTTGGCAGCGTCCGTTATGGTTTGGGTAAACCCCTGGAGCGAAGTGTTGATACGGTGCGCGCCCTAACCAAGATCCTCGGCAAAACGACCAATACCCAACCCGCCGTTTATGTCGCCTGTCACGAGAAGATTCAGGCTGAATTTAGACCGCGCTCCGTCCTGGTCAATCGCCACGCCGCCACTGAGACCCTCTATGCGCGCCATGATGCGGTCTTTTTTGCGAGAACCAAATATCACGAAGGCAATCGCCACATCGAGGAGTTTAGCGCGGAAACCTGTCGTACTTGCATTAGTACCTACGATAAACTAGACCGTCCGACGCCCTGTGTATCTGATTGCACCGCCGAAGTGCACCGCATCGATATGATCGGCGATTTGCGAGCGCACGGGATGTCTCTTGAAAACTGTATCCAATGCCGTACCTGCGAAATCGTCTGTCCTCAGCTCAACTTACGGGTTAATCCTTCCTACGAAGGTTCGGGCCCTGATTTTTACGGTCTGTAGTGGTGCGTCACTGGCTGATGAAAAGTGAACCGGGCGTTTATAGCATCCAAGACTTAGCGCGGGATGGCAAAACCACTTGGGAAGGTGTGCGTAACTATCAAGCCCGTAATCTGATGCGCGATCAGATGCAAGTTGGTGACCCGGTGTTGTTTTATCACTCCAATGCGCAAACGCCCGGTATCGCAGGTATCGCCCGAGTTTGTCGTGAAGCCTATCCTGACCCAACTGCCTTAGATCCGGCGCATACTTACTTTGACCCCAAAGCAACTGCTGAGCAGCCGATCTGGGTCAGGGTTGACCTCCAGTTTGTGAGTATCTTCCCGCGTTTTATTACCCTCACCCAACTCAAATCAACCCCGGCCTTAGCGGATATGTGGGTAATTCGACGTGGGATGCGCTTATCAATCCAACCCGTTGCCTCTGAAGATTTTGCGTTGATCTGTGAATTGGGTCAAATAAGTCGATGACTTAGCTTTGGCGGCGTAAGCCCCGCGCTGTACCCTTAGGTCAGCGTCGGGATATAATCCGCCGCGACTAGAACACGCCGTTAGCGACGTGGCTTTAAGGAGCCTAAAAGTTATCTAAAGACAGGGTATAATCTGGGCATGATAGTTGCTTACAAATACAAATTACGCCCCACTTCTGCTCAAATCACTCAAATAGATGAGTGGCTTGAACTATTGCGTAGACAGTATAATTATCGTCTAGCAGAAAGATTTAACTGGTATGAATCTACTCGTTGCCCAGTTAATGCCTGTTCTATTGTCTCCTGTAGTATTGCCCCTATCGTTGAGCAACCTGACTACTACTGGCAGAAGAAAGATTTACTTACTACAAAAAAACTATTTCCTGAATACACAGAGATTCACTCCCAAGTATTACAAAACTGTATTGAACGGGTTAAAAAAGCCTTTGACCGTTATCTTAAATCAGACACATCGGGTAAACGCTCTGGTAAGCCACGATTTAAGGGTCAAGGTAGATATAGGAGCTTTACCTATCCACAAATAAAACAAGACTGCATTCAGAATAATCGTATTACTTTACCCAAAATAGGTGAAGTTAAACTAATTCAGCATAGACCTATCCCCGATGGCTTCAAGATTAAAACAGCACAAATCATCAAAGCTGCTGATGGTTATTACGTAACTCTTACTTTACAAGATGTATCCGTGCCTATGCTCAGGCTTGACCTAAGCATAGAGAAAGCTATTGGTATTGATATGGGACTCAAGGATTTTCTCATTACCAGTGATAGTCAAGTAGTTCCTATTCCACAATTTGCCAGAAAAGCAGAGAGAGATAAGAAGAAGTTAAATAAAGCAGTCTCTCGTAAAAAGAATAAAGCCTCTAAGCGTAGACACAAAGCTGTTATGCGACTAGCCAAGCATTATCAAAAAGTTACCCGTCAACGTCAAGACTTCCACTACAACACAGCTCAGGAGCTAGTACGTGAACACGACATAATCGCTTACGAGAATTTGAACGTTAAAGGCTTGGCTAAAACCAGAATGGCTAAATCTATTCTGGATGCCGGGTGGAGTCAGTTTCTGTCCATTGTGGTTCGTAAAGCTGAGAATGCTGGCAAACTCGCAATAGCGGTAAACCCATGCGGAACTAGTCAAATCTGTTCCAATATTGATTGCGGTGCCTACGTTCCGAAGATGCTAGCTGATAGGTGGCATTCTTGCCCTGACTGCGGCCTAGAGCTTGACCGAGATGTAAATGCTGCTATCAACATCAGAAATATTGCCGTGGGACGCACGGTGATTAAAGCTCAGG
>JBBRQP010000073.1:0-14056 GCA_038226175.1 Gloeobacterales cyanobacterium | reverse complement strand
GACCGTTTGGGTGTCTTCTTCAATCCATTGGGATAGGTTGGAAATGGCTCTTAGGGGAGCTTTCAAGTCGTGAGACACAATATACACAAAGCTATCCAATTCGCTATTGCGTTCTTCTAAGGCAGCTTGAGCTGCCCTAAGTTCAGTGATATCAGTATTTGTACCAAACCAACGTATAGTTCGTCCTTGCTCATCAGCAATCGGAATTGCCCTGGATAAAAACCAACGATATAGGCCATCTTGACCTCGCAATGGAAAGGTATCCTCCCAGGGCAGCCCAAGTTTTGTGTAGTGACGAAAGCGCTCAAGTACTTTCTCAGCGTAGTCAGGACGATGGACTTTTTGCCAGCCCAAGCCTTCCATTTCTGCTAAGGTTGTACCAGTGTACTCAAACCACCGCTGGTTATACCAATAAATTAAACCTTCTGCATTAGCTATCCATGCCAACTGAGGAATATTATCTACCACCATCCGAAACCGCTCCTCACTCTCCCGCAATACATGGCGTAGATCCGAGGTAGCAATAGTACTGTTAACCGCTAATTGCAGACTTTGAGGGGTAATTTGCTCTTTAACAAGATAATCCTGGGCACCCGCTTTCATGAATTGAAGGGCGAGTGTTTCATTACCCTGTCCGGTTAAAATAATAACGGGCAGGAATTGTTGTTGGGTTGAGGACTGCAACTGCGCTAAGACTTCCAAACCATCAAGGTCAGGCAAACTATAATTAAGTAATAAGACATCAGGTTGAGTTTGCTGCCAAAGCGTGACACCTTCCCGTCCCAAAGGCGCTTCAATAATAGTGTAGGAGTACTCCTGATCCCGTAACAAATAATTGCGATACGACTCCCGGTCTTCTAGGGAATCATCAACAATCAAAACGGTGCGCTGCAATCGAACAATCATTAGCGTTTCTCCAACGTTTTACTAGGTAGAACTGTTGTATTAAATCAGTATGCTAGCAGTGTTGTTGATGCCTGTGGTGTTAGAGAAGAGTGCCTGATAACCAGTAGCCGTCCGAAAAGGGCTAACACTATCAGTAATGACGTATGGTTGGGCACTTGCCGCCATTGGCGTTGTGGATAGTAATAGTGGAATGGCTAGACACAAAAGACGGCAAGAATGACCTTTAACTAAAGATGTGGGAAACAACATCGTAAACTCCCTGTGCTACAACTAGCGGTGTGCTAAATCTGGTTCTCAGTAAATATCTACTACAGTAAATGTTTACCACGGATTTCGGGAATCGTGCGCCCCGCATGTCAGAAACTGATAATTCGTAACACAGAAGTAAGGGAAATAGTCCCTACCAAATGCTGCTTCTCAACGGGCTTTAAATTCCGTTTTCTGAGGCGACCATTAATAGCCCAAAGATTAAGATCGATAACCGTGCTGAAAGCCACTAGGTTTTTTTCATCGCTCTTCCTCCTGTAATGCCGTACCTACTAGTAAGCCAGCCTTATTTGAACCTAAACACATCTACCTTGCGTCCAAGACAACACCTAGCCATGCTAGGACAAATTTCTTGTCTAATCAACTTCAATGCTCTGTTCTGAGTATGCTTCTTGTGCTGGGCATCGTCGCTCCTGCTTTTGGAGCAAACACCACAGCCGATCCAAAAATTCTGCACCATATCAATCGTCTTAGTTTCGGGCCAACCCCTAGCGAAGTAGAACGGGTATAGGCCATGGTCACGGAAATGTCATGTGGGTAGCAGGAGGAAGTGTCAAAGGCGGTAAAGTCTACGGACAGTGGCCCGGCCTAAGCAATAACCAACTCTATGAAGGCCGTGACTTGATGGTGACTACCGACTTTCGCTCTGTCATTTCTACAGTCCTAGAGCAGTACTTTCAACTCGACGATGCCTGTATCCGCAAAGTGTTACCTGGGTTTACGGCAACTCAGCGGCTTCCCTTGATGTGAGAGATGCTACTAGGGGTCACCTCAGAACACGGAAGTTAAAGCCCGTTAAGCCTTCGTCAGTACAAGCGCTAAGGCTTAAATACCAGGAGTTCAAAACTCCCTTCGACTATACTTGGGCGGGGATTGGGTTGTTCGGGTGTTGGCAGTGGGCGTGGGTCAAACTGAGCGGTGGCGAGATAAATACGGTGAGTTTTAGGATCGAGGGCTAGCGTTCTTGCTCCTTTTTGAGTGCGTACATTCTCGACGACACGATATTGGTCGGGTGTATCTGCATGAATAACTGTAAGCGTTCCTTCTCCATTAGAACTGTACACTAACGCCAAGTTAGGGTCATAGGCTACAGCATCAGTTCCTGCACCTGTGGTAAGGGTGGTGATAACTTTACCTGTTTGCGCATTAACCACCGCCATTATTTTGTTACTACAAACCGCAAAAAGCCTCTGGTGAACGACATCTAGTGCTAGTCCTGTAGGTTCGGTACAGGGGGCTAAGCTATGGCGATCGGTTACTTTCAGTTCTTGTGCATCTAGCGTAACCAACTCGCTGGTATCTTCAATATTGACGTAAATGTGCCCTTGAGCATCCGTTACCGCAAATTCTGGCTTACCCCCAAGAGGTAGGGTGCTCAGGACTTTGCCACTTGCGCCATCAAATATCGTAGCGTCCTTACTTTTACCATTGAATGTGAACACTCGGTGTGTGGAAGGTTCATAGAGAATCGCGTCAGGATCGCTTCCCGTAGGCACTTGAGTTAGAGGCTTAAGTGTCCCTAAGTCAAAGATAGTTGCTGTCCCACCCCGACCATTGGTAACGAAGCCGCGTTTCAAGTCCGTGGCAATCGCCACTCCATGTACTCCAACGCCAGGAATTTCGCCAACAATAGTAGCAGTCTGAGTATCGAGAATCAGGGTGCGATCAGCGTGTGTAACATAAAGATGTTGGGTGGAGCTATCAAAGGTTAAGTAATCCCAACCGCCCTTACCTCCCAATACAATTTTTTGTTCGAGGTGATAGCCACCTGCGGATACTGGCATAGAGGCAAAGGCAAAACCAACGCCTAATAGAAGCGGGGTAATCATCTTTAAGCAAAGGTTTATCATGGTCAACCTCCAGGATGGTGCAGGAGTAGGCTGCGATTTCTTTGCTGCATTGTGGGCGTTTGCTTACTTTAGCGTAACTGTTAGGGGTCGCTTCAACAAACGGAACTTAAAGCACATCAAGCAAATCTCAAGCGTCCTAGAAAGGAACACTTATCAGATACTCGCTACACTACCTCTGCCATGAGGGTTACAGACACCTATTTGCGTATCACAACTCATCTCTTTTTCTGTATATGATTAACCCACTTTTGATTGCCAGTCATGCTCATTGTCTATGCCCGTCAGTGATTATGATTTGAAGCGAGGCGATGTGGTGTATTGGCTATGGCTTGAGTGGGGAGTGATTGAAGAATACTTGCATTTCTTGATAGGCTTGATGGCATTGGAAACGACTATGACAACCACACCATTTTTGTCCAAAGAAATTATGGCAAAGGCTTCTCTTTGATCGGTCGATGATGGTGGCACACAGATTTTATACTGCACTGAAAGAGAGAAGTATCACCAAAGCTGAAGCGTTACAACTGCCCCCCAGGTGCGAACCCAAATGATTTTAGCTTGGCACTCTTGATCCTCCTTAGCAACGGGTTGTAGGATGATTTCTGTTGGGAGCGCAATGAATTTGTTGTTTTTCTGTAGACCTCCTGCAGGAATGGTAGAGTCAGGTCAAAACCTGTAATCAACCGACATTCAGAGGTTGCACCTTACTATGGCAGAGATCTACAAGTCTACGACTAAAGCCCTTATTAAGCGGTGCCTCACGGCTACACTTCTATTTGCGACAGCAGCACCGTTCTACATGGTACCCCTGGCTCTACTGTTTCCTGCGGCTGCCCAGACTAAGCAGGAACAGAAAGCCAAGGCAGAGCAATTGTTGAATCAAGCCATTCAGCAATTGCAGACCTTCGAGTACGAAGCGGCAGTCCAATCGTGGCAACGAGCGTTGGAACTCTATGGCACCCTGCAAGACCGCAAGGGGGAAGCTGGGGCACTAATAAATCTGGGTATTGCTTACAATTCGCTGTCACAGTACGACAAAGCCATCACCTACTACCAGCAGGCATTGCCCATCTATCAGCAAGTCAAAGACCGCAAGGGGGAAGCTGCGGTGCTGAATAATCTGGGTAGTTCTTACAGATCTCTGTCGCAGTATGATAAAGCCATCACCTATTACCAGCAGGCATTGCCCATCTATCAGCAAGTCAAAGACCGCAAGGGGGAAGCTGCGGCGCTGGGTAATCTGGGCATTGCTTATAATTCGCTCTCACAGTACAACAAAGCCATTACGTACTTGCAGAAGGCGTTGCCCATCTATCAACAAGTCAAAGACCGTGATGGGGAAGCTACAGTGGTGCTGAATCTGGGTAGTTCTTACAGGTCTCTGTCGCAGTATGACAAAGCCATTGATTACTACCAGCAGGCATTGCCCATCTATCAGCAAGTCAAAAACCGTAATGGGGAAGCCGATGCGCTGAATAATCTAGGTAGTGCTTACAATTCTCTGTCACAGTATGACAAAGCCATCATGTACTTACAGCAGGCATTGCCCGTTTATCAGCAAGTGCAAGACCGCAATGGGGAAGCTGGGACGCTAAATAATCTGGGCATTGCTTACAAGTCGCTGTTGCAATACGACAAGGCCATTGATTACTATCAGCAGACGTTGTCCATTTATCAGCAAGTCAAAGACCGCCATGGGGAAGCTAAGGCTCTACATAATCTGGGCAATGCCTACAAATCGCTGTCGCAGTATGACAAAGCCATCATGTACTTGCAGCAGGCATTGCCCATCTATCAGCAAGTCCAAGACCGCAATGGGGAAGCCAAGGCTCTGAATAATCTGGGCATTGCTTACAAGTCGCAGTCGCAATACGATAGAGCCATTGATTACTATCAGCAGGCATTGCCTATCTTTCAGCAAGTTCAAGACCGCAATGGGGAAGCTGGAGCACTGCTGAATCTGGGCAATGCTTACAAGTTGCTGTCAGAGTACGACAAAGCCGTCACATACTACCAGCAGGCATTGACAATCTATCAGGAAGTCAAAGACCGCGATGGGGAAGGGCTAGTGCTCAGCAACCTTAACGAGCTTCTAAAAAATAGAACTAGCCCAAGTTAGCCATTGTACTTTTCAAACAGGCTGTCCAAGCCAGTTACCATTTTGGGAGGAAATAATGATGAAAACATATACGCAAGAAACTTCGATAGATATTTACGGCCCACTGCTCGGTGAAATTACACTAGCTTCAGGGCTTATCATAGTCGAGATAGAGTTACGTTCTGAACTCAATTACATCAAAGATAGGGATGCAAGAAAGACTGCATTGACCTATATTTCTGCAATTACTAGTAACTTGTCATGTAATTTTTTTTATTTACTGGCTGACAATAATATTGCTCCTGTCACTAAATTACGTTCTAAAAAGTGGGAGCGGAAATACGTTAAATTATTTAACGACGATGCCATTACCTTTGAGGTCGAAGCCTATGAAGCAAAGACAAGACTTGGAGTACTTTTGAACTTACATAAATACGCCTATGACTATGAGATAGATAATTTGTTAAATTGGCTCAATGGCGTATTTATACTGACATCGTATGACTATAAATCTACTGCTAACATAGTCCCAGACTGGATATCTAAAGTAAAATCGGGATTAAGAATAGACTATCAGTCTATAGTAAGAGATTTATCGGCAATGAATGAAATAGTAATAATGCGCTATTTTCTTGCAGTGATGGTCGAAGTGAGAAGTTGGCTATCATATCTCCTGAAAGGTTCTTTGAACAAGAGATTCAGAACTCTGTGAGAGCTTTTATGAATAAGTGGGAAGATGCCCAATAATAAACTTCCCATTGGGGTATGAGGTTCAGAATAATGGAAAACTGTATTAACAGAAGAATTTGTATAGCCCATTGGTTAGGCAGAAAAGCCTTTGAGCCATGGTCTTTCAGCATAAATAGCTAATTTACTATACGCTCACAAAGTCTACCCGATTAGTTTCTCACTTTGGTCTATCTCCATCATGACTAATCTGTGACTGAAGCCCCAGATTTAAGGCAGTACACTCTCTACTTGCTCAACAGTCAAATGTAGAATACTGGCTATTTCTTGGAGATTAAAGCCACGCGCTGCTAAGGTCGGGACAGCTTAGCTTACCTTCTAATTTACCCTCTCGCCTGCTAGTCTCTTTGGTTACCCGTTCCTATTCCAGATACGCTTGGCTCAATTGCACTGCTATCTCTGCTTCCTCCGGCTCTTGTTTCTGTTGTCCTCTAACTTGACAGTTCTTGACTATATCAATGGTGGTCGTCCCAAAGGAGTCAAGGAGTCCAGCCAGAAAGCATTGCCTGGAAAACAATTTACGGCTTGGTATCTTGTAGCTCAAGAAGACCGAGCCATTAACCCTGAGCTAGAGCGTTTTATGGCAAAACCCATTGGTGCCAAGACGATTGAAGTTAAATCTAGCCATATGCCCTTTCTCTTTCATCCCAATGAAGTTGTGCAACTGATCGAAGCGGCGGCTACTGCTGCAATGAACATAAAGGTCGGTAAACCATAAGCCAATTCTAAGACGGCTTCACCCCTTGCCCAGAATTGGATAAGGGGTGACCAAAGGCTGAGAGCAGGGCTTGACTAGCTGCTAATACCTGTGCATCTCTGGTAGTAGGTAAAGCTAAAGTAGGCCGTTCCGCTAAGATATCTGGCACCAAACCTCTACCATGAATATCGCGTCCAGCCGGGGTTTGGTATTTGGCAATCGAGAGACTGAGGCCAGAGCCATCACTCAGACTATAGACGCGCTGGATTAAGCCTTTCCCGAAGGTGCGGGTACCGACTAGTTGGGCACGGTGATTGTCTTGCAGAGCAGCGGCGAGGATTTCACTGGCACTAGCGGTTCCTCGATCGACTAAGACCACCACAGGCTTACTCGTCATTGCCCCCGTACCCAAGGAACGTTCAGTTTGGGTTGCTTCTTGCCGACTAAAAATCGTGACAATAATCTGCTCAGGCGGCAAAAAGAAACGGGCGATTTCGGTTGCGGATTGTTCGAGGCCACCACTGTTGAGCCGCAAATCGAGTAGATATCCGGCGACTTTGGGTTCGAGTACTTGCAGCGCCTGTTTCATCACCGCCGTACTATTGCCATTAAAAGCCCGTAATCGCAGATAACCCATCGCTCTACCCTCCAAACTCAAAATCTGATAACTTAGCGGGTTGATTGTAATCCTAGCTCGGGTCAAAACTCGCCTAAATGTTTGGTTACCACGTTGGATAGTGAGGCTGACTTGGCTTCCTGCTTGACCACGCAGTTTTGCTGCTGCTGGCACGAGATCCAAACCTTTTGTGGGTGTGCCATCAATGGTGGTAATAATATCTTGAGGTAAAAGCCCTGCTTTTGCTGCTGGCGAACCTTCAATTGGCGAGACAATTTGTAGGTACTGAGATGTACTCAAAGCCAGTTCTTGAATACCGATACCAGTCAATTCACCCTTAGCCTGGGTTTGCAAATTGACAAAAACTTGCGGGGTAAAAAAGCGGGTGTAGGGATCACCAAGTGAGTGCACCATTTCACGAATAGTTGGATAAGCTTCGGCATTGGTCAAAGCTGGGCGCGCTAGATAGTTTTGGCGAGCGGCCTGCCAATCTTGTCCATGAAAAGTCGGATCCACATAGCGTTGCTGGATCAGTGACCAGGCATCAAAAACTACTTTGCGGCCATCGTTGTAACGTGTTGCTGGTACATCCCCTTGACTACTACAGGCACTCAATAGGACTAATCCTGCTATCCAAGCTAACCACCGTCGCATTGTTGATCCTGTTGAAGCCCTCACCCCGGCTTGCGGCTACTCTGCCTCCCATTGTAAGCGCGGGGCACAGCCGTTTACCTCTGTTGCCTTCTTATCGGTTGAGACCAGAGGATGAGGGTAATTAGTTAATCCATCTTTACCACGATACTGCTTGCCTACTCCTGGAGATAACGCAGAGTGATACAGTAAAATGCATGGCATCTTTTTTGAAGCGTTATTGGTACCCTTGCGTCCTGTTGCCGTTGACCTTGATCAGCGATGGCGGCTCCGTGATCGCAGCTTATACGCTCTCCTATTGGTTGCGTTCGCTGGTGCCCAACGAATTGCCTGAGTTGCAGGTTTATCTCACCTTAGCAACGCTCAATACCTTAGCCTTAATCGGTGTTTTAGCCGCATTGGGCCTCTATCATCCGAGTCGTCGTGAGTCGCGCTTCGAGGAAAATATTACGGCACTGGTGGGCTTAGGTTTGGCTTTAGCTATCGTTTTAGTCGGAGTCTTTTTTATCCGCCCAGTGTCGTTTTCGCGCTTGGTTGTGGCCTACACTATCTTGCTGACGGGTTTATTTATTGTCCTAGGACGATTGAGCTTGCGATTTTTGACGGACTGGGGACGCAAACGGGGCTATGGTCTCAAATATGTGCTGATCTTAGGAACGTCTCCTCAAGCTCAAGAAGTTGTGCAACGGCTAGCCAACAATCCGGGTCTGGGCTACCGGGTGCGAGGTCATGTCCGGGCGCAAGAAGAAGACTTCTCACAGCTGCCGATTTTGGGTGAGATGCATGAGCTTGATCAGATTTTGATGGGTGCCGGTATTGATGAAGTCTGGTCAGCTCTGGGTGATTTACCGCGTGCTTATTTGGCGCAATTATTGACGGTGCTCCAAGGTTATCCCGAAGTGCAGCTGCGCTTTGTGCCCGGTGTGGTCGAACTCATGACGACCAATTTTGCCATGACTTCTTTGGGTGGCGTACCACTACTGAGTTTGCGGGCAACCCCTTTACGACGCTTATCTAATCGCATGTTGAAACGTACGCTTGATGCAGTACTATCGCTGACAGGTTTACTATTACTTAGTCCATTGTTGTTACTGATTGCTTTTTGGATTGCCCTCGATAGTCGCGGCGGTATTTTTTATCGTCAGGAGCGGCTAAGCCGTGATGGTGAAAGTTTTTATATTTATAAATTTCGCTCCATGCACACCGATGCCGAAAGCCGCGGACCTGGCTGGACGCGTCCTGATGATCAGCGGGTGACCCGAGCGGGACAATTTTTGCGCAGGACTAGTCTTGATGAGTTACCACAGTTGTTAAATGTATTACTCGGGGATATGAGTTTGGTCGGCCCACGTCCAGAGCGGCCTTATTATGTGGAGCAATTTCAGCAAGATATCCCCAAATATATTGACCGCCATTTGGTTAAAACTGGGATCACTGGCTGGGCGCAGGTACATGGTCTTAGGGGTGATACGTCCATTCCTGAGCGCGTGCGCTATGACCTCTATTACATTGAAAACTGGTCACTACTGTTAGATCTACGAATTTTACTGATGACCTGTTGGCAGATGTTTCGTGGTCAGTATAACGCTTACTAAAATTCTCGGCGCGGACGCGGTGGCACTGGGCGTTCACCCAAAGGACGCGGACGCGGGGCTGGGGCTTCATCAAAATCATTGGTCGCAAAAGGTTCACGCGGTGCTTCCCGACGACGGGGCTTACTGACTTGTACGCCTTCGCGACGGCTTTGTAATTCTTGTAAGACCTGTGATTCACTGGCAGTTTTAAACTCTTGCCAGAGTAGATTCATATCTTCAAAATAATTGAAAATATAGTGTGTGTGTTGTGCCTGAGCACCTTCAGTCACAATCCAGTACTGTTCATCGATGCGATAACCCAGCAAAGTTACGCGACCAATCACCAACTTACACAGCAAAAGAGTGTCTTCCATGGGCTGAAATAATAATCCTCAAGTCAAGCCTTATTTTCACACACCCACTGGGCATTCTCAAGCCTCACTGGTCTATTGAGGTGGCGGTTGCGCTATAAGTTCCTTAGAATCCTACTAGATTTTTACATAGCATTTTGAGCCGTACTTCTTTTTGGCGTTCTTTTGATGCTCCAATGCTCTATTACGAGCCCCAATTCATGACTACCAATAAAAGCTATGATGGCTTTATCTCAAAGGCGCAGCTGTGTTAATTGAGTTTAGTGTGGGAAATTACCGTTCTTTCAAAGAAGTTATCACCTTTTCAATGGTGGCAGCTCCCATTACTTCATCTGTTTCTGATCTAGATAGTAATAATGTATTCAAAGTTGACGATAACCTATCTCTTCTCAAGAGTGCTGCAATTTATGGAGCCAATGCCAGTGGTAAAAGTAATCTAATCAACGCAATCTCGTTTATGCGTAAATTTGTATTAAATTCAGTAAGAGAAAGAGAAGAAAGCATAGATGTCGATACTTTCAAACTTAGTACAGAGACAGACCATCAACCCGCTTTTTTTGAAATCATATTTCAAGTGGATAAAAAGAGGTTTAGATACAGTTTTGAACTCGATTCTACTCGTGTGGTGTCTGAGCGGCTTTCCGATTGCTTGATGTGTGAAGAACCTAACTTCTTTGATACGGATAAGGAAGTAAGCTACTTTACTAGAGGAGATGATAAAATTTCCATATCAAAATTCTTTGAAGAAGGTAAAGATTTGGAGAGGAAGACGAGAAAGAATGCTTTATTTCTTTCTACTGTTAGTGAATTTAATGGTCAAATTTCCCAAAGTATCAGAAATTGGTTTAAAGATCATCTCTCCGTTATTTCTGGCCTTACTGAGCTAACCTCACGCAGAATAACAATTAGCGAATTAAGCGGTGGTAAAAATAAAGAAAGTATTGAAGCTTTTATAAGAAAGCTTGATCTTGGATTTTCTAAACTTCATGTTGTAGAGGATGAAACTGAAACTGATATTTCTACGTTCGACCAGCTAAAACTTGTTTCAAAACAACTCAAATTATCTTTTCCTAGTAGATGGTTGATGACTAGGGAGATTGAAACTATACACTCTAAATTCAATGCTAGTGGGGATATTATTGAGAGTGAAATTTTCAATATGGATGCCGAGGAGTCGGAGGGAACAAGAAAAATATTTTCTCTTGCGGGGCCCATCATACTTGCTCTAGCAGAAGGTAAAACAATGATAATAGATGAGTTTGATTCAAAGCTTCATCCTTTGATTACCTGCACGATTGTGCAATTATTTAACTCAGTTGAATCTAATCCTAAAAATGCCCAACTTATACTAACAACCCATGACATTAATCTTCTTAGTAGCAAAAACTTTCGCCGCGATCAAATCTGGTTCATAGAAAAAGATAGACAAGCAGCTAGCAAGTTATACTCTCTGGTTGAATACAAAATTGAAGAAGGCAGGAATGAGTTTGAACGAGACTATATCAAGGGCAGATATGGTGCAATTCCATTTATTGGGGATTTTAGCAAATTGCCTGGAATAAGTGATGCCAAGTAAAAATTATCGTGACAGGAAAATAGATAAGAGAAATCCTAAAAAAACTATTCTTATTGTGTGTGAAGGAGCTAAAACTGAACCTAACTACTTTAATAAATTTAAGGAAAAGCTTAGATTAACTTCAGTGAGATTAGAAGTTTATGGGGAGGGAGCAAACACTAATAGTCTTGTCGAGATAGCAAGCAGAAGGCAGAAAGAGGCTTTGAGTAATAACGAACCTTATGATAGCGTGTGGTGCGTATTTGATAGAGACTCTTTCCCTTCACAAAACTTTAATGATGCTTTGGAGAAAGCCAAGTTTCATAACTTATCAGTAGCTTACTCTAACGAAGCCTTTGAAATTTGGTATCTCTTACATTTTAATTACTATGATACTAGAATCAGTCGAGCAGATTATTGTGAGAAACTTAGTGAACTAATAACATCAAAGTATACTAAAAACAGTGCAGACATTTACGAAAAGCTCCTTTCTAAACAGGGCGACGCAATTAGAAATGCAAAGAAGCTACTAGAAAATTACAATCCTACTAATCCAGAACAAGATAATCCCTCTACAACTGTGCATATTCTCGTTGAAGAATTAAACTCATTAGCTGAAAGTTAATGATAAGGTAGATTTTACACCCAAATAATGGAAAGTCTAGCAAGATTGGAAGGCTGTAGTTTCATCGCTTAAACCCTTTTGTGGTGAGAGTTTCAAGATTACGGCAATACAATTTCACACGTAATACTGCATTAGCTTCCTGCTTCGACCCAAACTTTCATCTCAAGCAGGTCAGCAAGACCAAACTGTGTGGTGAGGGCGACATCTGCCGCATCGCGACCATAGGCAATGGCAATACGGTTACCCTTAGGTGTCGGCTGAGTTGCATCAAAGGTATACCAACGATCACCGACAAAGGCTTCAAACCAAGCATGGAGATCCATCGGTTCTAGTTGATAGAGATAACCCACTACCATACGTGCTGGGATGTCCAAACTTCGGCACAAGGCCATGCCTAGATGACTAAAATCACGACAAACGCCTACGCGCTTAGCTGCTGTTTCGAGGGCTGAAGTTGAACTATCACTACTACCGTATTGATAAACTACATTGGTCTGTATCCAACTCCGAATCGCCTCAACTTGGGCATAGCCTGATGGGATACCTAGGACAATTTGATTAGCTAGATCATGCATTTGATCAGAGGGACAGTAGCGACTAGGTAAAAGAAATTGCAGCACCGTGTCAGGTAAATTTTGAATAGGTGTCTGAGGCGCATCCCATTGAAGGTCAATCTGATCGGAGGTTTCGGCATAAACACACATTTGCAGCTCAAAAGCTCCGGGTGGTATGACCAGCCGCTGACACAAATTACCATAGCTATCACTGTATTCGACTACAGGGATGTTGGGCTTTAGCCTATAATCTTCGCTCAAGATTTCTTGCCCAAGGCCACTACGGGGCTTGAGCATCAAAATCATTGGTGTTGGTTGATGAGCCTCAAAAAAAATCTTGCAGCCAGCATTCAAGCGCATTACGGTCTCCTCTGATGATGCTACGCTCCTATGTAGCCCGCGTTCTCCATCCAAATTCATCTCCAGAAAATGGCGTAATCCCTATTTCCTAGACCCCAAATTTTAGAATCAATCGGCTATCCCTTGTTACTTTACCGCTTAACATACCAATAAATATTTCGATATCGAACCTAAGCACGCGTAGGTGATTAGGACATTGATTTGCAATTCGTTGAATCTTAAAATTTTTATCATGCCTTAGTGACGACTCCCGACGCTCATGCTGACGCATAGAGCGCGGGCTTCTCAGCAACACCAGCTATCGCTTTGGTTACACGCTGAGCTTTAATCACCGTGCGTCCCACGGCAATGTTTTTGATGTTGATAGCAGCATTCACATCCCGGTCAAGCTCTAGTCCGCAGGATGAGCAAGAATGCCACCTATCGGCTAGAGTCTTCGGAACGTATGCACCACAACTCGAACAGGTTTGGCTAGTGCCCGATGGGTTTACCGCGATTGTAAGTTTGCCAGCATTCTCAGCTTTGCGAACTACAATAGCCAGAAACTGACTCCATCCCGCATCCAGAATTGACTTACTCATTCTGGTTTTAGCCAAACCTTTAACGTTTAAGTCTTCATAAGCAATTATGTCGTAGTCATGAATTAGCTCCTGAGCGGTGTTGTAGTGGAAGTCTTGACGTTGACGGGCAACTTTTTGATGGTGTTTGGCTAGTCAAGCCACAGCTTTACGTCTACGTTTAGATGCTCTTTGTTTACGGGAAACTACTTTATTTGACTTCTTCTTATCCCGTTCTGCTTTCCTGGCAAACTGCGGAATCGGCACAGTTTTACTGTCACTGGTAATGAGAAAATCCTTAAGTCCCATATCAATACCAACAGCGTTATCTATACTGAGGTCAAGCCTGAGTATAGGAACTGATATATCTTGCAAAGTCAAAGTAACATAATAGCCATCAGCAGCTTTAATGACTTGCGCTGTCTTAATCTTAAAACCAGCAGGAATAGTGCTGTGTAGGATAATCTTGACTTCTCCTAACTTTGGAAAGGTAATGCGGTTATTCTGGATACAGTCTTGCTTAATCTGTGGATATGTAAAACTTCTGTATCTGCCTCTGCCCTTAAAGCGTGGCGAACCCGAGCGTTTTCCAGCTCCATCTACCTTGAGATAGCGGTCAAAGGCTTTC
>JBBRQP010000072.1:0-14290 GCA_038226175.1 Gloeobacterales cyanobacterium | reverse complement strand
ATAGCTAGCAGATCTTGTCTTTCTGGTTCAGACAGCTGGACAACGTATTTTTTCTGCACGGGTACCCCTGTGGCTGTATTCGGTATACCCTCATTTTTCCTCATTTTTTATTCGTCAACCTACTTGTGGCTGCCTACTAGCTAGCTAGCCTAACACGTCAAATCATTCTATTCGCCCTTAAGTTGCACTTCACAAAATGCCATCAGTCGATTGAACGCCCAAAATTGATCTTCACCTGCCTGTGCTACGCCAATATGGGAGACATGACCACCTGCTTTAGTTAGTAACAGTTGCCCCTGAGGATTTGCTGCCATGCGGTGTTTAATTTCTGGAATCAATGCTGGTTCAAACATCGGGTCATCCTCTGCATAAATTACCAAAAACGGCAATTTTAGCTGCTCAAGTAAATATAAACCACTAGTTTTTTGGTAGTAATCAACCACCGTCGGAAAACCATAATATTCAATCACCATTTGCTCATCAAAAGCACTGATCGAGGTCACCCGCTCGACAGCACCGGGTTTGACTGCCTCAGGATAGCGTTCTTCGCGTTTTTTGGCCTCAACGCGCAACTCTTTGACCAAGACCTCCTCAATTTTGCGCCCCGCCCACGTCGTCCGTAAATAAGTCAGTGAACGATTGGATTCGAGATTAGGGGCTAAGACTGCGGCTGTGCGGATCAAAGGTGAGTGCAACTCTACCGCTGCTTTGATGCCCCACAAAGCTAGCTGCCCCCCCAGGGAAAATCCGACGAGCGCGACTTTAGCAGGACAACCTAAGGTAACGAGTTGTTCGGCTAACCGTACTTGATCCTCGCCCTCTCGCCACCCATCCGAGCAGGGCACGGGGGACAATTCACCGGTGCGTCCATGGGCACGCCAGTCATAGAGTAAGACTGCATAACCGAGGGCATAGGCTTTGCGAGCTAGGGTTTGGGCATACCAGGCCGTGTGCACAGTTCCGGTAATGCCATAGGTAATGATCAACGTGCCTTGTGCCTGACTCGGGCAAGCCCACTGTCCCCACAGCGGCACCGCATCCGCACCCACAAAAATATGCTCTTGCCAGGGGATAAGCGGTAAATGTTGAAGCCACGCTACTTGATCGCCGAGCTGATTCCAGGTATCGCCATAGCGAGAGCTACCAAACCATGTCTGCACTAGGCCATTACGCAAATACCACGGCGGACGATAAGCCAGCATCATTGATTGAGAATAAATTTATGCAAAGCCGCTGCTACGCCATCTTCTTCGACCGTTGGTGCGACCCAGTTAGCAACCGCCTGCACTGCCGGGGGTGCCGAACCCATCGCCACCCCGATGCCAGCATAGGCCAGCATTTCTAGGTCATTATAATAGTCCCCGATAGCTAGCACATTGGCGGGGGCTAAACCCAACACGGTTTCAGCCAGATATTGCACGGCATGACCCTTAGTACTCTGAGGATTAACCGCTTCCACAAAATTAGTCGTAGAACGGGTCAAATAAAGCTCTTGGGGGTCGTAGCGTTCTTGCAGATCCGCCCAAATTTCGTCATGATTATCTCCCCAAAATCCCAATAATTTAGTTGGGGCGGCTGTGAGGATCATATTGATATCGTTGACGACGACTGGCTCAATTCCCGTGCGCTCCCGATAAATCTCTGTTTGCAAACTAACGGGTTCTTCTACATATAACGTGTCGTTGAGATAAACATGAAAGGGCAAATCATAGTGCCGAAATACCTCAATGACACTTTGCGCTAGGTCAAGAGACACGGGCTTGTGCCAGTAAACTTTGTCATTTTGGGGGTCTTTGATTAAGGCACCTTGATAACTAATTAAGGGTAAATCTGATTTAAGCTCTTGATGAAAGGCTACGGCTGCGCGATACATCCGCCCTGTGACCACAGTGACTTGGATACCCCGCGCTTGAACCTGGCGAATCGCTTGCATCACCGCCGGACTAATCACAGGCGGCGAACCTAAAATTGTCCCATCAAGATCTAGCGTCACCAATTTAATTTGCATGTCCCATTCTCAGCCCTGCCTATTAGGGTATCAGAGTTGCGCCGGGGTAATAGGTTACTTAAACAACCCTGCCGTCAAGCCCAGACCCGATAAAATCTGTAAGGCCAATAGTGCGACGATGCCACCATTGAGAGTCAAATGCACAGGACGCGCCCAGGGCTGACGGCGAAACAACAAAATCACCCCGGCACTAGCCAACACCAGAACTACAAAAAGCAACGCCGTAGTTTCGTGATAGGAGTTCTCAAGCAACTTATCAAGGTGCAGCCATTCGGTCATCGTGTGACCACCTAGCCAAACCGTCACCGCCATCGCCACCACCCAATAACCAGCCTTTTGATGCTCTTGTTGCAGGTGCACGATATCTTTGGGCTTGACCCCATCAGCTCCGCCACGTTTACCTAAGCGCACAGTACGGTACTGCCAACCAAAATAAGCAGCGACACTCACCACACAAAAAACCCCAAAACCGCCGAAGGGATGAAGCAAACCTAGCCAGTTGACTGCCATAGATCCAACAAAAATTTATACCTCGATTGTATCCGTTGGTCTCAGAACGGCAAGCCTTAACCCAGCTGCTGTAATTGCCGTACCAACAGACTCAAAAATAAACCCACATCAGTCACCACCCCGACGGATTCAACCGAACCCCGGTCTGCGAGCTTGGTCACGACCGCTGGATTGATATCGACACAGACTAGTTTGACCCCGGCTGGCGTCATATTACCGACCCCAATCGAATGGAGCATCGAAGACAGCATCAGGATCATCTGGGAACCTTGTACTAGGTCGCTATATTGCTCTTGTGCTTGGATCAAGTCCATGACCGTTTCTGGCAAAGGCCCATCATCACGGATCGAACCAGCTAGAACAAAGGGAATATCTTTAGAAACACATTCATAAAAAATGCCTTTGGTCAGTAAACCTTGGTTTACCGCTTGGGCAATGCCGCCGAGGGCACGAATTTTGTTGATCGTTTTGAGGTGATGGCGATGACCGCCGCGTACAGGAATACCCCGTTGTAGGTCAACGCCCAGCGAAGTGCCATAAAAAGCCTGCTCAATATCATGCACCGCAATCGCATTACCCCCCAACAGAGCCTGTACATAGCCCTCACGAATCAGCTCTGCGAGATGGACGCCGCCACCCGTATGAATGACCACAGGGCCCGCCACCACGAGCGCCTTACCACCCTGATTACGCAGACGATACAACTCCCAAGCAATTTGCTCGACCACCAGTTCGACCCGGCGTTCACTGGAGATACTCGAGCCCATAAAGGTAAACTCTGTGGTCTCCCGGCCTTCCTGTTTGAGGCGGGTACGAATGCCTTCGACCCCACAAACGACCTTTTGGCTGGGCTGCAAATCTCGTAATAACCGACATTTGACCTCGATGGGTTGCGCTTGATCGTCAACGATAATCGCTCCATCCATGCGTTGACCCGCGACTTCGTACCACTGGCCTTTAACTCGGACTTCGGTGGGATAAATATTCGTGATATAAAAATCCTCCGGCGCGACCCCCCTTTGGCTCACCGATTCGAGGGTTGCATCCATGGTTTCTAGGCTCGGTAGCTTAGCTCCCAGGTCAATAAGTCCCGTCAAAATGTCATCTAAACGCTCTGCCGAAGGTGCTGTCACAGCTAATTGCGCCCGAGATAAATCTTGGGAACGCGGTCCGGCATAGAAGTCGAGAATCTCAAAACTTCCTCCCTCCGATACGATCAGATCCATGACCCGACTCATCAAATTAGCATCTAATAAATGACCTTCAAGTTCAATCGTGCGTTGGGCAAAAACAGGCGGCTGAACTGACAAATTAAGCGGTTGCGCCAGACGGTCTTCGTTGAGCCGTAGGGTCAGACATTTAGCGGCACCACCAGCTTTAAGAAATTCGGTTAACTCAGTTTGTAACACTTCAAAACCAGCTTGTTTGAGCAGGGCTTCTAGTTTGGGCGTGACTTTATTGAGAATCACGGTGTTGCCAATATTGACGGCATTACATGCAAAATTGACAGCATCTTTTTCTAAAACAATCAACTGTTTCTCGACCGGAACACGCTGGGCAATCAAGCGTCGCGAAGGTTCATCAAAAGCTAGAGGATAGTAGAGTAAATAGCCGCCAGTCAAGGGACAAAAACAAGTATCGAGGTGATAAAAACGATCATCGACTAGACGCAAAGAAAGGACTTCAATCTCTAACCATTTAGTCAAATAAGCATGACTGTCGAGTGCCGAACGACGCCCATAACCCGCCCATAACCATGGCTGTCCCCGGTCTAACAGCGCATCTCCAGCGCCTTCAAAGGGTACGGGTAGCGTATAAACCGTTAAGCCCTGAGCGGTAAACCAATCCTGAAAATGCGACTCCTCGCCCTGACGTTCTGGGTGCAAAAAATGGCTGAGCACGACCTTATCATCCAAAATCAGCCCCGCATTAGCAGTAAAGGGCATATCTGGTAAACCAACTTGGGGTGCAACCAATTCGACATCAGCCCGTACGCTAATTAATTGATAAAGTTGTTGCCACTGCTCTTGAGCTTTTTGGATCGCAGTACGGCTAATATTCCCTTCCATCCAAGGGTTAATGACATAGGTGACGTCAAAATAATCTGGGGCACACATCAAATAACGATTAGCCGATGACATAAAAACCTCTAGAGGTAGCGAGTATATTCTAAGCTGTCTTGATCGCCAACTGGAACTTTACGGTTTGATACTGTGATAGATCGAGCAAAAGTTTTTATTTTAAGTGGCTCAGTTATATCAAAGTCCTGGGTGGGTAGAAAGCGTCAGAGCCAAAGGAAATTAGAAATGGCCTCTGGGTTATAAAAAGATTTGTAAAACTAAAGTTACCTTCGCAAGTGAATAGTCTATGGCAATGACAGGTAACGTTCAGTAGTCGTCAAAGTGTGGCGAGAGACAATTTTCCTGTAAGTAAATATAGCTTACTAGGATGTGAGGTGCTTTGACTTTGGTTTAAGGGTATCCGTTGTTAGTATCTGGGGCAGTGCCAATCAGAAAATCGATGCCATGACTTTTGACGAGACTAAGTAATTTTAATGCGAGTCCACTAGGACGTTTAGCTCCAATCTCCCATTTTTGGACAGTTGAAACACTTGTATTGAGGATAGCCGCAAATACTGCCTGACTCATCTGGGAATGTTCTCGGATTTGTTTGATCTGCTCTGGTGGTATCCGTTCCACAGGCATTAAACACAAAATATCAAACTCCCGCATGGTAATTTTACTGATTACACCAATTTCATAGAGGTCTTGGGCACTTTCATGCGCTGCCTCAAGAATCGCCGATTTCTTTTTAGCCATCACACAGTACCTCTAATAATTTACCATTCGATTTTGCATTTTCCAGATCACGCTGAGACATCTTCAGATAAGAATTCGCCAATTTCTTTAAAGCTGCTGCTTCATTAACATCAATATTACTACGGACATTTTTAGCAAACCCATAAATAAAAAACCATGAATTATTGAAATTGGTGGCAAGAATTACACGAAATCCTCCACTCTTGCCTGCCCCTGATCGCGCAACTCGTTTTTTCACTAGTCCACCTCCTAAAGATGCTTCGTAGAGTCCCTGTTTCATTTCTGTAACTGCTTTGCAAAGATCATTATCAGTTACGCCTTCGTTGTTTGCCCAGCTGCTAAACTTTCTGTTTTTATAGATTGACACTTGCGCTTTTCCATTCTAACCATAGTACTCAGTCTTATATATCATAGTCAGTGTTTGTGCCAAAACTGGGTCTAAACAGAACAGTGGGAATGGCAGTAACGATTGGTAAAACCTGATGGGTACCACGGGTGCTAGTTTTGATGGCGCAGCAGTTGGGTGTGCAGTGAATGGTGGAACACAAATTAGTGCTTTAGTTCCCAGTGTAGCAAGTCGTAAATCGTGTTGAGGTGGAGGTATGCCAAGAGGTAGAACGCAAGCAGATATTGGAACTGTTGGCTACACTGTCAGAGCTAAAGGAAATTGGAAATAGCCTGTGGACTATAAGAGATTCGCAAGCTAAAGTTTTCCAAAAAACCCATGATCAAGGAAAGCTAGAAGGCAAATTGGAAGCTAAACTAGAAACTGTCCCTGCATTGACTGGGCGGGGAGTTAGCCTTCACAAAATCCCTAACATTTTTAGTTGGAGGATAGATCAGGTATGGGGCGTAATGCTTGAATAATTTGCAATTTTCGATAAGTTAACTAGTGCACCCTGACGCAGCAAAGTCGAAGAGAGTATGCTGTAGCTATCTTGTGAGCTGAGAAGATTGATGAATATGTATGTAATTTCCATGAGTATTGCCGTTTCGGGGATGTTACTTTACCATATTTCCCAACGCCTAATTCCTAGTACGGCTAATCCTCTCAACACCTTGATTATCGCCTATGGCATTGCAATTATTGTATGTTTTATCACTAGTTTAGTGTTGCCAAAAAATGAACCTTTGTTGACAAGTTTACAAACTTTACACTGGAGCAATATTTTACTCGGGGTAGCCGTAGCCTTGATTGAAATAGGTGTTTTATTGGTATATCGCTCAGGCTGGAATATTAGTATTGCTCCAATTTTTAATAGTACCGTAGTTACACTTTTGCTGATACCAATTAGTTTATTCTTTTTTAAGGATCAACGGCTATCTTTAACTAATATGCTTGGGTTTGTTTTTTGTATTATGGGTTTAATTCTAGTTAGTCGCAAATAAACTTGCCTCTAAAATTTTTTGTGTTTCGTAAGTTTCTGATCGCCCTGTTGCTACGATAGTGGGAATCTCAAAATTGCCCTGATGCAGCTTGCACTACTACAACTCAACCCTAAAGTCGGTGATCTAGTCGCCAATCGCGCCCGGATTGCAGCAAAAGTGCAGAGCCTAGAAATGCAGCCGGATCTCATCATCAGCTCAGAACTCTCATTAGTCGGCTATCCACCGCGTGACTTGTTGCTGCAGCCCGCATTTATTCGTCGCTGCTGGCAAGAAGTCCAGCTTCTCGCCCAAGACCTGATGAGCTGTGCACCAATTTTGGTAGGCTTGCCCGAACTTAATCCAGAACCTGTAGGACGACCGTTGTATAACAGCGCGGTTTTGCTGCATGAGGGTCAGATCAAACAAATTATCCGCAAATCTCTATTGCCGACCTATGATGTTTTTGATGAAGACCGTTATTTTGAGCCAAGACAAGGCAATGAAATTGTAATTATTAAAGGACAGCGCATCGGGGTATGTATTTGTGAAGACCTCTGGAATGATCGTGATTATTGGGAACGCCCCCGTTATCATTATGATCCAGTTCAATATTTGATAGATCAAAAAGTTGATCTGATTGTTAATTTATCAGCTTCACCCTACATCCGTAATAAACAAATTTTTCGTGAAGATTTACTCTCTAAGTTAGCTTATAAACATAAGGTCGCCCTCGCTTATGTCAATCAAGTAGGTGGTAATGATGACCTGATTTTTGATGGCTACAGTTGTGTGTTTGATGCACAAGGTCAGATTATTGCACGAGCCCCAGGATTTATAGAAGAAGTCTTATTGGTAGGTAGCCAGGGTGGTTGTGTTGCACCGCTACTCGAACCGGAAGCAGAATTATGGACAGCCTTAGTGTTAGGAACCCGTGATTATGCTCAAAAATGTGGCTTCAAAAAAGCTTTGTTGGGTCTCTCTGGGGGTATTGATTCGGCGTTGACTGCGGCCATCGCTTGTGCCGCTCTCGGCGCAGAGCAGGTGTTAGGAGTCTTGATGCCATCACCCTATTCGAGCTTAGGCAGTATTGAAGATAGTATACAGTTAGCAAAAAATCTAGGTATTAAAACCATTACTTTACCGATCGAACCGTTAATGAAGGGCTATGATAAAACCCTAGCTGAAGCATTTATAGACTACCCACAAGATATTACTGAGGAGAATATCCAGTCACGCATTCGCGGCAATCTGATGATGGCATTATCGAATAAATATGGAGCTTTATTATTGACAACGGGTAACAAATCTGAGCTTTCAGTCGGCTATTGTACGCTTTATGGCGACATGTGTGGGGGGCTAGCTGTGATTGCAGATCTACCCAAAACTCAGGTCTATAGCCTCTCGGCTTGGCTCAATCGACAAACTCCAGTGATCCCAGAAATTATTATTACCAAGCCGCCTTCGGCTGAGCTACGTCCTGACCAAAAAGACCAAGACTCCCTGCCACCCTACGATCTGTTAGACGCAATTTTAGAACGTCATATCGAAGGGTTTCAGGATGCCCAAGAACTCATAGAAGCGGGATATGCGGCTGACGTAGTGCAGCGTGTTTTAGGTTTAGTCCGCATTGCTGAATTTAAACGCCGCCAAATTCCACCCGGGCTAAAAGTAACTGATCGCGCTTTTGGTACGGGTTGGCGGATGCCTATTGCTCGAGGTAACTCATAAGATGAAACGGATTGCACTAATTGCCCATGACAATAAAAAACAAGAACTTATTGTTTGGGCAAAACGCCATCGCGAACTACTAAGTCAACAGCAGCTTTGTGCAACTGGAACCACGGGCGGTCTTCTAGAAGATGCTTTGGGTATCGAGATCAAAAAATTTCTCAGTGGGCCACTAGGCGGAGACCAACAAATTGGTGCCAAGATTGCTGAGGGAGAAATCGACTGTCTGATTTTTTTCTGGGATCCTTTGATGGCACAACCGCACGACCCTGATGTCAAAGCTCTTTTGCGTATTGCTGTAGTTTGTAATATTGCGATTGCCAACAACGAGGCATCAGCTGAATTGATGATCACGTCATCTTTGATGTCAACTTAGCTCTTACATTGCGCACATGCGTAATCTCATAGTCGAGCAGGTGCAAGCTAGCGACTTCATGGCTAGGAAATGAAACTTAGTAAGATATGAGTCAAAGCATAGTTTTAAAAGGGAAAAGTCTCAGTTATACAGAGCTTGAGTGCCTCACGCTCCTATAATAGAAATATGTCTCCCTCAGACCCTGATGAGCTGCTATGTTACTGTACCCGTATGACCTGGGGACAGATTTTGGTTGTAGCGCAGGAAACCTTAGATTTTGAACGGGTTGTACGTCAAAGTGGCGCCTGTACTGGCTGTGGCAGTTGTGAGTCACAAGTACAAGAATTAGTAGATCAGGTGCGGCAGGTAGCAGGGTTGCAACCGTAGAGAGTTTTTGGGATAACAGAAACACATACTGGATAAATTTGCTCATGACCATGTCTTCTCTGGCTCTTCTCAATGCTGATCAACGCCAAGCCGTGGAACATCGTAATGGCCCATTGTTGGTCTTAGCGGGGGCAGGTTCGGGCAAGACGCGGGTCTTGACCTATCGCATTGCCAATTTGATTGAGACCCATCAGGTTGACCCATCAGAAATATTGGCGGTGACCTTTACCAATAAAGCAGCTGGTGAGATGAAACAGCGGATTCAACAACTGTTTTGTCAACAACGGGCGATGGAACTAAAAAATATGCCCTTTGAAGAGCTGCTACATACAGAACAACGTCAGATGCAAAAATGGGTGGATCGTAATATTATTGCGCCCCTTTGGGTGGGGACTTTCCATGCAGTCTGTGGACGGCTGCTACGCGCGTGTATCGAAAAATATCAAGACTGGAATGGTCGCAAATGGTCGAACAATTTTAATATTGCCGATGAAGGTGATACCCAAAATCTGATTAAGCAAATTATCTTACACGAACTTAACCTTGATGAAAGCCGTTATCCACCGCGTAATATTCGTTATACGATTAGTCGGGCTAAAAATATGGGACAAACGCCTGAGCAGTTTTTGCAACAAGAAGGCAAAAACTTTAAAAATCTAAAAATAGCTGAAGTTTATGAGTCTTATCAGACGAAACTATCACAAAATAATACGCTAGACTTTGATGATTTGATTTTTATCCCAACCCAATTATTTGATCAACAGCCTGATTTACTTAATTATTGGCATCAACGATTTAAACATGTTCTTGTCGATGAATATCAAGATACTAACCGTACCCAGTATAAGTTAATTCAACAATTGGTCACAGGTGGTAAACCACCACAGACTGTAAGTTGGGAAGACCGCTCTGTTTTTGTGGTAGGCGATGCGGATCAGAGTATCTATGGCTTTCGCTGTGCCGATTTTCGGATTATTTTGGCATTTCAAAAAGAAATTGGTAATGAGCAAAGTTTAGTTAAATTAGAAGAAAACTATCGCTCAACACCTGAGATTATCGAGGTTGCCAATCATATTATTGTCCGTAACGAAGAGCGATTTGATAAACAACTGCGTCCTACCCGTTCGTCGGGGCATAAAGTTCATTGTTATCGGGCTGATGATGAGGAAGAAGAAGGCCGCTTTATTGCCCAACAAATTTTGAACTTACAACAAAATGAAGGTAAGCGTTGGAAGGATTTTGCAATTCTTTATCGTACCAATAGCCAATCACGGGCGATCGAAGATCAACTACGCCGCGAACAGATTCCTTATAATGTAATCGGTGGACTGAAATTTTATGACCGCAAAGAAATCAAAGATATCATCGCCTATCTCAAGCTCATTCATAACCCCGATGATGGCCTAAGTCTGCGGCGCGCAATTGCGGCTCCCCGGCGGGGCATTGGTGCTAAGACGCTTGATCATCTAGCAGTTATTGCCGCTACTGAGGGGGTAAGTCTCTGGACAATCATGGACAATCCTGAGCGGTTACGCTTATCCTTGAGTCGTAGTAGCAAACCTGTCGAGCAATTTGTTGAGCAAGTTAATAATTGGCGCATACTAGCCGAAACAGCAAATGTACTTGAAGTCTTAGATGCCGTACTCGATAAATCTGGCTATTCGCTGGCTTTACAAACCGAGAATACACCCGAAGCTGACAATCGCTTAGAAAATATTTTGGAAATGCGTTCCTCAGCTCAAGCCTTCCTCGAAAAAAATGAAGATATGAATTTGAGTGCTTATTTAGCAGTGATTTCTTTGTACTCGGATTTAGATAGTTTTGATGAAAAACGTAACCAAGTCTCACTGATGACCGTTCATGCTTCCAAAGGCTTAGAATTTCCTGTAGTTTTTATCACAGGTTTGGAGCAAGGACTTTTCCCCCATTTGCGCTCCCTTGATGACCCCGGTGACCTCGAAGAGGAACGACGCTTGTGTTATGTGGCGATTACCCGTGCCCAAAGTCGACTTTTCCTAAGCTATGCCCAAGAACGACGACTCTGGGGTAATACGGCTCCGGCTGTACCCTCGCAGTTTTTATCAGAATTACCGCCAGAACACATGAGTGGTACCTTACCCCGTAAGACACAGCCCGCTGCTCGTAGTCAGGAGCCTGCGCCTAATCTGGTACGGGTACAAGCCCATGAGCTTAAAGTAGGTGATCGCGTGCTACATAAGACTTTTGGCTCAGGCAAAGTTACCCATCTTTTGGCAGGAAGTACACAGCTTTCGGTCGCAGTCGAGTTTCCTGGTCTTGGTAAAAAAATTATCAATCCCAAGCAAACGCCCTTATTTTGGATGCCTAGTTGAATAGCTCTTTGCTGGCTCTGATAAGAGGCTGCTTGCGCCTACTAAACTAGGGATAGAGATTCACTCATCGGAAATCAGCTTTGCTTGAGCGCATGACACGGGCTCTCCAGGTCGAGGAGGAACGAGGCTTCACCAATTTACAGGGGATGCAGTACCGATTTGCCGAATTTTTGAGCTTGGCGCTCTCAGAAACAGCACCCAAAGGTTTGTCGGAAGTCGAACGTGCGCTTTGGTATCATCTGGCAACGCTTTATCGCAAGTATGAGGACTTAGAAATTGCCGAACGTTCCAATTTAATTCAACGTACTAAACGGTTACTCGCTGATATTAGTTACAAATCTCTGACACCCAAAGAACGCGCTGCAACCCGCAAAGAACCTCCGACAACCCTACAGTTAGCTTCGCCTCTGACTGCTATTAAAGGAGTAGGCCTGCGCCTTGCCGCACAATTAGCCAAACTTAATTTGCAAACTGTTGAAGATGTCTTGCGTTATTATCCGCGTGATTATGTCGATTATAGCCATCGCACCACCATCAAGCAGGTCAAAGAAGGCCAAACTGTTACCTTGATGGCAAAGATCCGGCGGCTCAATTGTTTTACAAGTCCTAAAAATAAAAAACTGACTATTTTTGAACTAGTAGTGGGTGACGGCACAGGACAAATGAAAATAAGTCAATTTTTTATGGGTCAACGCTTTGCACAACCAGCTTGGCAAGCTCAGATCAAAAAGAGTCATCCTCCTGGAGCTACGGTTGCTTTGAGTGGCTTAGTTAAGACAGGAACCTATGGCTTGACTTTAGATAAGCCGCAGATTGAAGTATTAGCTTTAGATGAAGATATTCAATCAGATATTATTGGTTCAATTGTGCCTATTTATGCTTTAACTGAGGGCGTAAGTGCCACCACAATTCGTAATGCGGCTCGGGAGAGCTTACCAGTTGCTAAGACCTTGGGGGAATATTTACCCACAACTTGGCTCCAACAACTAGCGCTACCTGCGCTTGGACAAGCTCTTCAAGATATCCACTTTCCTGAAACGACGGCAGCTCGGGATCAAGCTCAGCGTCGCATTGTATTTGAGGAGTTCTTTTTCCTCCAATTAGGACTCCTCAAACGTCGTCAACAGCGCAGGCGTGAACAACAGCAAACTGCTTTACCTATGCGTGTAGATGGGCAATTAATCGAGCAGTTCTATCAGCAGTTGCCTTTTGCTTTTACCCATGCCCAGCAGAGGGTCGTGACTGATATTCTCAATGATTTGATCTCACCTGCTCCTATGAATCGCCTAGTGCAAGGTGATGTCGGCTCTGGTAAAACAGTTGTCGCCGTAGTCGCGATGCTTGCAGCTTTACAATCAGGCTATCAAGTGGCATTTATGGCACCTACCGAAGTTTTGGCAGAGCAGCATTATCGTAAACTAGTAGAGTGGTTATCGTTGCTGCATCAGCCCGTTGAGCTACTGACAGGTTCGACAAAATTAACCCAACGCCGCGAGATCTTACGTCAATTGGCGACCGGAGAGTTAGGGGTTTTAGTGGGTACCCATGCCCTGATCCAAGATGCGGTACAGTTTCATAATTTGGGCTTGGCAATTATTGATGAGCAGCACCGTTTTGGGGTTGCCCAGCGGGCCCGGTTACAGAATAAAGGTCGTAATCCCGATATCTTAACGATGACTGCTACGCCCATTCCACGTACACTAGCTCTGACATTATATGGAGATTTAGATGTTAGTGAAATTGATGAACTTCCCCCAGGTCGCCAAGCAATCCAGACAACTTTATTGACACCCAGAGAGCTAAGCGATGCCCAAAAACTTTGCGCTCGTGAGATTGCTCAAGGCCACCAGATTTATGTGGTTTTGCCGTTAGTTGAGGAGTCAGAAAAGCTCGATATCAAGTCTGCTGTCGAAGAACATCTACGGCTGCAACAGGTCTTTCCACAATTTCGGGTGGGACTCCTCCATGGCAAGATGAAAAGTGTCGATAAAGATACCATCTTGACTCAATTTCGCAATCATGAATTAGATATTCTCGTTAGTACTACAGTCATTGAGGTCGGTGTTGATGTGCCTAATGCCTCAGTGATGTTGATTGAACATGCAGAACGCTTTGGTTTATCGCAACTACATCAGCTACGAGGCCGGGTTGGTCGAGGAGCCGCCCAAAGTTACTGCTTATTACTCAATTACACCAAGTCCGAAACAGCCTTGCAGCGCCTCAACGTTTTGGTTAACTTTCAAGATGGTTTTGCGATTGCTGAGATGGATTTGCGCTTACGTGGTCCTGGTCAGGTGCTCGGTACCAAGCAGTCGGGCTTACCTGATCTTGCCCTGAGTTCACTTTCCGAAGACCAAGAAACCTTGAATATTGCTCGTCAATATGCACAGCTTCTATTAGATCAAGATCCTGATGGACAGCTATATCCCCGACTTTACCAAGAGATGAATCAGCGCTTACAGCAACGGCTAGGAGCAGAGATTTTAACGTGAGCTAGATCTATTTGCTTATTCACGCCCAGGCATTGGACACGGAACCGCAGCCTTCTAACAAGCGTTTAAAAAAGCAATTCACTTACAGTCAATATCTATAGACTCTGGCACTTACTAGACGCTAAATCAGTATCTAATACACTTTCCGCTTATAGAATAAGGTATGGTAAAGAACCTTAGTCTTGTGAACCACCTGAGTGTGGAAGAATTAGAAAAGCGCTACCGCCAAGCAACGGACGGGGTGGAACGCACCCACCTGCAAATTATTTGGT
>JBBRQP010000071.1:0-14400 GCA_038226175.1 Gloeobacterales cyanobacterium | reverse complement strand
GGCAATTATTCGTTGTGAGCCTTCTTTATTGAAGTAGGCAGCTAAAATCCGTTGGCGCAGATCCACTGAATATGGTTTTCCCATCACCCTCTCCATTTAGTCCAATTAATATAGCTCTTTCACTTGAAAATTGCTGTAGGTCATTGTCCCAGTCAGCAGGTAGCACCCTATATTGCCGCCCAGCTTTGGGGTGCTGTGCTAGCCAGCAGTTTGGTCAAACTCTGTTTTGGTAGCACGACTAATCTAGGCGCGACGCTACCTTTACAGGGCAATTGGCAACAAGCCTTTGGCCTAGAACTGGTGATGACCTTCGTGTTGATGCTGGTGATCTGCGGTTCGGCACTGCATCCCAAAGCAATACGGAGCATGGCAGGCTTAGCCATTGGCTTGACCGTGGGTCTGGAAGCCGCTCTAGGTGGCCCAATTAGTGGTGCGAGTATGAATCCAGCCCGTTCCTTTGCCCCGGCATTAGTGAGTGGTATCTGGACAGCACACTGGGTTTATTGGCTCGCTCCAATCCTAGGCGCGTGGTTAGCTGCCTTACTTTGGACTGTTTTGCAACCTCATTCTGCCAAAAAGGAGTCATCATCATGAAACGGGTCATGTTTGTCTGTAAACGTAATTCCTGCCGTTCCCAAATGGCTGAAGGCTTTGCTCGTCACCTGGGCGCAGGTGTTCTTGAGGTAAGTAGTTCGGGACTAGCGGCAAGCCGAGTTCATCCCACAGCAGTGGCAGTTATGGCAGAAATCGGCCTAGATATCACCCACCAAACCTCAAAACCCCTAGAGCAGTTTCAGGCGAAGGATTTTGATATCGTGATCTCTCTATGTGGCTGTGGGGTCAATTTGCCCGAAGCCTGGGTGTTACGAGAAGTATTTGAAGACTGGCAACTAGAGGACCCCGATGGTCAAGCCATAGCAGTTTTTCATCAGGTGCGCGATGAAATTAAAGAACGGGTGACAAAGTTAGTGGCTCGGTATCGTTAATGTTCGCAGTGCTAGGATTAGCCCTAAGCTGTGAGGAAAAGAAGATGCGCCAATGGTTGGGGATATTTGTCCTTAGTGTAGGTATATGGTTTGGAGGTAATCCTGTGCAAAGCGCGCCGACCGATTGGCAAACCCTAGCTGAAGTCAGCCAATATCAAAAGACCGCCCGTTACCCTGAGATGATCGCCTATGCCCAGCGGTTAGCTGCCGCCTCAGCTGATGTGAGTGTCCAGACCATCGGTAAAAGTCCCGAAGGCCGCGATATTATCGTTATCGTCGTCTCCAAAGACCATGCTTTTAGCCCAAGTGCAGCGCGGGCTACAGGTAAAGAAATCGTATTAGTCAATGCGGGTATTCATCCCGGCGAGATCGAGGGCAAAGATGCCGGATTAGCTTTGATTCGAGATATGGTGATCACTGGCAAACAAAAGGCTTTGCTAGACCACGCGATTTTGTTGTTGATCCCAATTTTTGGCGTAGATGGTCACGAACGCTTTGGGGCTTATAATCGCATCAATCAAAATGGCCCGCAGGAAATGGGCTGGCGCACCACTGCCCAAAACTATAATCTGAACCGAGACTTCATGAAAGTCGATAGCCCTGAGATGCGGGCTTGGCAGAGTTTATTTCAGGCTTGGTTACCGGATATGGTCGTCGATAGTCACACCACCGATGGCATGGATTATCAATATGACATCACCTATAGCTTAGAAATGTATGCCAATCAAGCCATACAAATTATCACTTGGCAAAAGGAAGCCTTTAATCAACATATTGTGCCAGCCCTTGAGCAACAGGGTCACATTGTTTGCCCTTATTACCTTACCTTGCGTGACGAAAAAGACCCCCTCAAAGGCTTTGATGACTCTGCTTCAACGCCACGCTACTCGACTGGTTATGCCGCCTTACAAAACCGTCCAGGGCTATTACTCGAAACCCACATGCTCAAGGATTATAAAAATCGCGTCATCGCCACCTATGACCTGATCCAAAATCTGTTGGCCTATATCAATCAAACCCCCGGTCAATTGCGTAAAGCGGTTGATGCGGCTGATGCGGCAACGATTGCTTCTGGTAATACCTATGACCCCAAACAAAAATTTCCTCTAACCTTTGAAGTCACCGCTCAAAGTGTTCCGTTCTCTTTTGCTGGTGTTGCTTTTACCCGCGAACTCAGTGCCATTTCCGGTAGTTTTTGGGTCAAATATGATGCTCGTCAACCCAAACAATTCACAATTCCCTTTTATAATAAAATCGAACCTAAAAAGACGATTGCACCGCCCTTAGGCTACGTGGTTCCTGTTTATTTGACCGAAGTCATTGAACGCTTAAATATCCATCATCTTCAGTATCAGGTCCTCGACCAACCCACCAAGCTCACGGTCGAAACCTATCAATTTAGCAAGGTCACCTGGGAACCCAGGCCCTTTGAGAACCATCATCAGATCAAAGATTTGGTCATGACACCCATTAAACGCACAATTACCTATCCTGCTGGCTCCGTTAAAATCATGACCAACCAAAGAGCTGCCAAAGTATTGATCCATTTACTCGAACCTGATGCGCCGGATTCATTGCTACGCTGGGGCTATCTCGACCCGATTTTTGAGCAAAAAGAATACGCTGAAGACTACGTTATGGAAAAAATGGCGCGGCAGATGCTCGCCCGTGACCCCAAGTTGCAACAGGAATTTGAAGAAAAAATCAGTGCTGACCCGGACTTTGCCCATGATCCCCAAGCCCGACTCAACTTTTTCTATCAACGCACGCCCTATTACGATGACCGACTCAATATTTATCCGATTGGACGGATCGTACCGTGAACTACTTTATTATGGGATCATTCAAATAAGAGCAGCTCATGGTCGAAACAGACTGGCGTGTGCGTGGCGTGCGTGGTGCCACAACCGCCCAAGAAAATTCTCGTCAGGCCATCAATGAAGCCGTCCTCGAACTCGTCCAAAATCTCATCTCAATCAATCAATTATTTCCTGAAAATATCGTGATGGTGCAATTTACCTGTACGCCTGATCTCGATGCCTGCTTTCCTTCTCAGATTGTGCGCGAGAGCTTAGGTTGGGAGCAGGTTGCCTTCTTAGACCTAGCGCATTTACCAGTGCCCAATAGTCTTAAGCTGTGCATCCGCGTCATCATCCAAATCAACACCCCCAAAACCCAAGACCAGATGCAGCCGGTCTATCTGCGTGGTGCGCGTAATTTGCGCCCGGACTTGATTGCAGCCAATCGCAGTGCTTTGTGTTAACATACTCGCAACAGTATTTATGTTGTCGATGGCTAAAGTCTTGGTTCTCAATGCATCCTACGAACCGCTTAACATCACCAGTTGGCAGCGAGCGGCAGTGCTTGTATTAAAAGGCAAGGCCGAACAAGTAGAACAAGACAAAAAACTTCTAGCCCCCAATTTTCATTTACCAACCGTGGTGCGGCTACGCCATTACGTCCAAGTCCCTTACAAAGAAATCCCCCTTACCCGCCGTAATATCCTGCACCGCGATGGGCATACCTGTCAGTACTGTGGTTCGCGCGAAGACCTGACCATTGATCACATCATGCCGCGTTCGCGTAAAGGCGATGATAGTTGGGAAAATTTTGCGACGGCCTGTGTGCGCTGTAATATCAAAAAAGGCAACCGTACCCCCCAAGAAGCGAGTATGTCCCTACACAAAAAACCCTCCCGACCCCACAGCTCCTTGTACTTTGAAGTTAGTAAACATCTCAAGAGCGGCTTTAATGAAGAATGGCGTAAATATGTAATCGGGATGTCATAAACATCCCTTTTTTATACTCGATGTCATAGCAAAGGTACAGAGCGAATGAACACGCAAGAACATAAAAATTTGGGACGCGTTCTGCTTAAGGCACTCTGGGCCGGCGGCATGGAATTGTTAGCAACACCCGCCGTCAAAGCCGGGATGGCGGTCGTCGAAGTCATTCGCCAAGAATGGGTCATCCCCGGTAATCAACCCGCTCTTAATGCCGAAGCCATCGCCGAACTCACTCCCCAAGAAGCCCTCAGCGCGATCCGCGAAGCCCAACAAGAAAATCCTAATATCCTCACACCCGAAAAATCAGCCGAACTAGAGGCAACTTTGCTCAATCTACCCCGTACTTTTTTCCAAGCGGGATCACGGGTCTTGGCAAGTGTCGCGGACTTTACGCGGGCTGTCCCATTGCGGCCTTTGCAATTTAATAGCAATGATGTAACGCCAGATGGACAATATCGGCTCAAACAATTTTTGGGTGCAGGCAGCTTTGGCGAAGTCTGGCGGGCGACGCACCTCGATAAGCGAGTTGATCATGCGGTGAAATTTTGTACTGACCCCTTTGCCGCGCAGATTTTACTGCGCGAACGTGATGTTTTGCGGGGTCTACTTGCCGAACTTAATACCCCCCATGTCGTGCGTCTTGAGCAATCAAATTTTGCTAGCACACCGCCCTATTTGGCCTTTGCCTTTTGTCCAGGCGGGGATCTTGTGGACTGGATCGCGCGCCGCTTAACCGAATCCGGGCGCATTCCCTTTGACCGAGCTTTAGTGATCTTTGAGCAGATGACTTTGGGTCTAGCTGCAGCCCATCAGCTCGGCATTGTCCACCGCGACATGAAGCCGGGGAATATCTTATTAGATGACCAAGGCCGTGCAGTCATTACAGATTTTGGCCTAGGACGCATTGGTATCGAAAATAACCTCGCCCTCTTTAGCCAACTCACACCCGGTCTTTCTGCGATGGGTCTAGGTATGGCAGGAACGCCGCTCTATATGCCGCCGGAGATCCGTCAGGGCAAAGTAGGTAAAGATGATCTCGTGAGCTTAAAACAAGGCGATGTGTACGCCCTAGGGGTGACGGCGTTCCAGCTATTTGTCGGGGATGTGGAGGCGGAACCCGTCAATGTGCGCCGTCTTCTGCAACGGCGAGGTTTACCGACTAATGTGATTGATCTGCTCGAAGATTGTCTCAGTGAGCCTGCCGAACGTCCCTCCGATGCGCTAGCGGTTTATCAACTGCTCAATCCGCAGCAACAGTTACCGCCCATTACGCCGCCCATACAAATAATCCCGAGCGAAGCGATTGCCGCTCTCGCGCAACGTGTAAAATTCCAAACTGAAGTCGATAGACCGAACCCAACTCCTTCGGATATTGTGGCGAAGTTGGCAGCTCTAGCGCGCAAAGTACAGGATAAAACTGGTTCATTGTGAATACGTGAGAAAGTGAGTATCTTTAATCGTTGTAGAGCTTATCCATATCAGAGAATTCAAGTATTGTGGATAATAAGCTGTCAATGTAAAGCAGGAAAAATGTATATAAGATTTGGGTATGAGAATTTACCTTGATCACTATTGCTTTAATCATCCGTTTGATGACCAACGACAAACGCGCGTCAGAATCGAAGCAGAGGCCAAACTATGTATTCAAGAACGCATCCGTATCGGGTCGCTAAAGCTAGTTTGGTCTTATACTCTTTCCGCTCGAATAGTCGGCTCCCCAATGCTGGGTTAGGAGAACATGAAAGATGTCTTCTGGTTTTAGCTCCCAGGATTGGGGCAGGGGGGCTTTCTCAGGACACAGATGACTACCTAAAAGGAAGGGATATTAGATCCACCCACATTTTTTGGGAGCAACAGTTATGATCATAGACACCAAAATCCGCGTTCGTGTTCTAAAAGCTTTAGTTGAGGCCGAGCGATTGCTCACCTTGATATTGCGCACACCCTTAGACTATAGGATTTGGCAAAAAAAGCTTTGGTCAGACAGCGCAGTCGATGAACTTAGTCAGGCCGCGATGCAATTACGCAGCTTTGACCATAAACCTAGTTGATGATGCTAAGCCATAACTACTATTGCGAGCTACATCTTGATGTTTGCCCTCTCTGCGAGCATTGAGAGAGGGCTGATGGTCTCTTTTTTATTTGACTGTAAATTTCCCCTGACTCGTTGTACAACTCTGCGTACCGCCAGATAGCGTATTACAGACCTTGATATAGCCCGTGGTTGCGCCAGTTGGTACCTGCAGCCGAATCGTCGTACTGTTGCTAATTGTCGCATCCGGCACAGCAGTTCCATTAAATTGAACCGTGGTATTTGCCGTCAAAAAATTAGTTCCTGTCAGTGTGACATGGGTTTTGACCCCACCACTCGTCGGTGTAAAACTAGTAACCGCAGGAACCAAGTTAATAACCAGGGTTGGATTGACCAAAAAATTCAGTGTCCGATTATTGAGCGTACTAAAAAATTCGTGCTCCGCATAGGCAACCGATAGCTGTTCGCCGATGTCACTGGTGTAAGCCGTATATTGGCTAGGTATCTTAGACTGCCAACTGGTCGTGGTTCTGGGGTCTGTTACCACAAAATTACTACTATTGAGGATGCCGCCCTGTTTGAAAGAGCTGAAGATAGCTTGAGAATCAGCCTGTGATAAACCTTCGATCCGCCAAAAACGCTCAGCATAGACGGGCGAAGGTGGATTGATCCAGATTTGTGTTGGTATACTATGGCTTGCCAGTATGCCAAACTGTGTAATCGCCGTCGAGTCTTTGATACTAGCATCTTGCTGAGCCAACAAAAAAATTGTCGCAACCGTAGTCGCAGCTAGAGCTGTCCCATTACCCGGTGAAATATAGAGAGCCTGCGCGAGCGGTTTTGGAAAAAGTGACTGCAGTCCCCCAGCACTAAGCGGGACTTCGGTTTGCTGTGCCAGCAGCGTCGTAAAATCCCCGCCATTGGAGGTTCCTCTGAGATAAATTGGGTCAGTCGCGACCATATCTCCACGAGCAATCAAATTATTACGTGCTGCGACAACCCGTTGCATATCAATGTTTTGGCTTGCCGGTAATGTACTATCCCACTGCGCCGTCAGGCGGTCATAACTGCTCAGAGCCACTACCCCAAAGCCTCGTGAGGTGGCATCTTCGATAAACTGTCGGTCTTCAGCACTGGCATAGAGGCAGCCTGCACACCCACCACTGCCATGAAACATAAAAATCACACTGTGGTAGCCAATCGGGAAAAAACTAACTACACGCGGAGCTAGCCAGCGCGGAGCATCTTTGTAGATAGCTGTTAGGGTAATATTTGCACTCGGCGCAATCAGACTAGTCTGCACGGCATTGGGGTCAAAACTATTACCTAAAGCTGAAGTGCTAACACCAGTAATTAGCCAATGATCAAATATTTGTATGGGTGATGCGGGTGTTGGCGCAACTTGTTCGACATTGGTGATCGTAGGGTCTGTGGTGTTATACGGATTAGCCCAAATCATAACGTTGGCACCCGTCGTGTAGGTACCACTACCACTACCTTTGATGACGGTGAGTGTCCCTGCCTGAACTACCGCTAATCCTAGGGTCAGACTAGACAAACCCAAGCCCCAAACTCTGAGCTGACGTGTCCATCCCAGTCCTTTATAAAATCCCATTTTTTCATCCCAATGCTTCTAGAGGTGAGACGCCTCATTTTCAATATCGTTCATATACACCCTAGAAATTATAAAAGCATCACTCCTGAGATAGAGATGGGCTGGGCTATTGAGGCAAAAGGGGTAATTTTTGCCAACCCGCACGCGAAATACTCGAATGCACGCGCCAAGCTGGATCGAGATGAGGATAATCACTGCGATAATGTGCCCCTCGGCTTTCGGTACGCTGCAAGGCACTGTCAACGGTTAAGATACCGAGCGTTAATAGATTCCAGACTTCTAGGCTCTCACGGGTTAAGACGTTGTCACCATAGACCACCGGTACGGCATCTGCTGTCATACCTAGAGCTTGCCTCCAAACTCCAAGTTTGATTTGGGCTTGGCCTAAGCCCGCCGCATCGCGTACTAAGCCGAGATATTGGGTCATCAACTTAGGCAGCAAGGTGCGAACTTCAGTCATCAGTTGTGGCAGCTCAGTCTCCAGACAGATCGCGGGTGGTTGCGGCTTTGGGTGATCGGTTACTTCAGCTTGAGGTAGCTGAGTGGCGTGAAAAGCAATGCGATGGGCAAAAACTAGGCATTCAAGCAGAGAATTACTGGCTAAGCGATTAGCACCATGCACGCCCGTACTCGCCACTTCCCCCACAGCATAAAGCCCACCAACAGAAGTCTGTCCCCAAAGGTCGGTACGGACACCTCCCATGGTGTAGTGGGCTGCCGGAGCCACCGGAATCGGCGCAGTCAAGATATCCAGCCCCAATTGCTTACAGACTTGTAGGATATTGGGAAAACGACGCTCAATCGTGGCTCGGTTAATGGGTCGCAAATCTAACCAAACCACCTCAGAAGCTGTTTTTTGTAACTGCGAAAAAATAGCCCGACTCACCACATCACGCGGTGCGAGCTCACCATCCGGGTGATAGCTTGGCATAAATCGATAGCCTTGCTGATCCAAAAGCTGCGCCCCTTCACCACGCACCGCTTCGCTGATCAAAAACCGGGGTGCTCCGGCCAGGCTCAGTGCCGTCGGATGAAACTGAATGAATTCCAGATCCTGCAACAACGCTCCGGCACGATAGGCAATAGCTTGACCATCACCAGTACAGACGGGTGGATTAGTCGTATGGCTAAATAAACGCCCAAACCCACCAGCTGCCAAAACGGTGACCTGAGTGGCTAAGGTTTCTAAGCCGTGAGTTGTGTGAATATAAACCCCCCGACACTGGCCTTGCACCATCCACAGATCCAAAGCCAGGGCTTCCTCAAAAATAGTCAAATTATCCCGTAATAAAATTTCTTCGATCAAGGCGCGAATCAATTCTTTACCCGTCTCATCGGCGGCATGAAGAATACGGGGTCGTGAGTGCGCGGCTTCGAGCGTAACGGCTAAGCGACCCTGATAGCGGTCAAAGGCGACCCCCAGGTCTAAGAGTTCTTGAATGCGCAGCGGAGCTTCTTCAACCAAGATCCGCACAGCTGCCAATTCACATAAACCAGCTCCTGCTTTGAGCGTATCTTCTTCATGTAACAAAAAAGAATCATCGGGTTCGGTGACCGCCGCAATACCGCCTTGCGCCCACTGACTCGCCGAAATTTGCAGATTTTCTTTGGTCACCAGCGCAATACGCCAATTAGCCGGTAGATTGAGGGCAGTATAGAGTCCGGCGGCTCCTGTACCGATAATGACGGCATCAAATTGCTGCATGAACCCCTCAATAGAGTTTGCCTTGGTTGGGCTGTGCGTAACTAGTCCTCTAGTCTATCCCCCTTGAGTACGCCAAGCGATAAGCCGCTAGGATAGAAGACTAAGCCGGAGCATTTTTATGGTTGCGACACGCCTTGCCCTCGACCTCTTCCAAGAAATTAACCGCCTCAAGCGAGAGCTAAATGCGGTAGTTTTAGCCCATTATTATCAAGAACCAGATATTCAAGATATTGCAGATTATATGGGAGACTCTTTGGGCTTAGCCCGTCAAGCTGCCCAAACTAAGGCCGATGTCATTGTTTTTTGTGGGGTTCATTTTATGGCAGAAACCGCCAAGATCCTCAATCCCACCAAGCAAGTGTTGTTACCCGATTTGGACGCTGGTTGTTCGCTAGCCTCGGGTTGTCCCGAAGATAAATTTGCCGCCTTTTGCCAAGCCCACCCGGATCATTTAGTGATCAGCTATATCAATTGCACCGCAGGTGTTAAGGCTCTCAGCGATATTATTTGTACGTCTTCTAATGCTGTGGCAATTGTCAACCAACTGCCCCCTGAGCAACCGATTATCTTCGGGCCAGACCAAAATCTTGGACGCTATGTCAGTCAACAAACGGGGCGCAAATTACTCCTTTGGCCTGGAGCCTGTATTGTCCATGAGATCTTTTCTGAAAAGAAACTAGTCCAACTCAAACATCAGTATCCTGAGGCTGAGATCATTGCGCATCCTGAGTGTGAGGAGCCTGTTTTACGCCATGCCGATTATATTGCCTCAACTACTGGGCTACTGACCTATAGCCAAAAGAGTCCCAGCACGACATTTATTGTGGTCACCGAATCAGGAATTATTCACCAAATGGCAAAAGCCTCGCCCCACAAAACTTTTATTCCTGCCCCGCCCGATAACCAGTGTGCGTGTAATGAATGTCCCTATATGCGCCTCAATACCCTCGAAAAAGTCTATCTTGCTATGAAAAATCGTACCCCAGAAATCACGATGGCTGAATCTATCCGTTTGCGCGCCCTCAAGCCAATCGAGCGCATGCTGGCCATGAGTCCTTAAAACTTCTCCAAATCTTCACCGGGGCTTCTCCAAATCTTCATCGGCGTTACGCAAACTTAAGGTATGTCTCAGGAATATACGCTATGTACGTGTCTCGTTTGGTCTCAGCTTTGATTTTGGGTTCTGCCCTATCTACCTCGGTATTCGCCGCTCCCATGCACAGCAGCATTCAAGTTCCTTACCAAAAAACCGCTGAGAGCAAAGAGGAAGTGAATACTGCTCGCCTCAAACAAATGGCTAAGCTCTCCTACGCAGATGCGGTCGCAATTGCCCGTAAACGCTTCAATGGCAAACTAGGTCAAGTTGATCTGGAAAATGAAGATGGTAACTTGATCTATTCAGTCGAAATCGGTAAACGGGAATTAGCGATTGATGCCGGGACTGGTAAAATTCTGCTGGTGGAATAAGGCCAACCGCTAATCATGACCGGGTAGGACAGCTTGTTTTACCCGGTTAATTATTTGAGTTTAAGGGTTATTGTATATTTCAATGTTTACCGTAGCACTCACGCTCGACCCTACGCCGAATTGAGCGCGGCAGAGACTGCCATTGCTCAGTAGCCGGGGTGTGTACCTTCGGCTGAGCTGCTGTCAAGCGTTCAAACCAAGTTTCTAAAGCGTGAAACGAAAAGTCCGTCGATTTCATTTCCACAGGTTGTTTCCTAAGCCCGTACTTCTTAAGTATGGCAGAACTGTATCTAAATATACAAAATTTATAAAAAATTTACGTCAAGCCGTAGGGCTGAGCCATAAATCCAAGTCCTAATCAGCTTCTATAAGGTCAAGATTGGGTCAAGATTAAACCATACCGCCGAGTATTACTGTGGCAAAACCGATCCCGTTACCGTTTACCGAAACCCTAACCATGGCGATAGAAAATCTCTGGAGTAATAAACTACGCACTGGGCTGACGATGCTAGGCGTGATTATTGGTATTGCGTCGGTAATTGCTATTACTTCGGTAGGGCAGGGTGTCCAAAAAGCTACCGAACGACAATTTCAGAGTTTAGGAACGGATATTCTATTGATTTTGGCGGGTTCGGCGCGCACAGGTGGGATCACGCAGGCCACGGGTTCCGCTACAACCTTGACCTGGGGGGATGCGCTAGCGGTTGAGAAACAGGTACTCGCGGCAGCTGGCGTTTCTGCCTTTTTACTCAGACCCGCCCAAATCGTGTATCAGGGTAGAAATACGGCTACAACGGTAGTCGGCACCGATATCGCCCATGTCTATGTGCGCAGCTACACGCTCAATGAAGGCCGTTTTTTTAACCAAGCTGAAGTCGATAATGCTGATCAAGTGGTGGCTTTAGGATACAAAGTCCGGGATCGTCTCTTCGGGCCAGAGGCGCAAGCTGTCGGAGCTAAGATTCGTATCCAAGGCGAACGGTATCGTGTAGTCGGGGTACTCGATGCCAAAGGGGCTCTCGGCAATATCGATTATGATGACCGGGTCTTTATGCCCCTCTCAACGATGGCGGCGCGTCTGGTGGGTAATAACGCCCTCAGTGGCATCGCTATCAATGGTCTGTGGGTCAAAGCTCCCACCCAAGCTGATTTGGACGCCGCACAGTTTCAGGTGACCAATCTTTTGCGGTTGCGGCACAATATTTTTCCGCCCCAAGAAGATGATTTTACCGTAGCTAATCAGGTTGACTTAGTTAGTACGCTAGGCACCATTGTTGGGCTGTTTACGGTCATGGTCGTGGCTATCGGCGGGATTTCTTTGATTGTTGGCGGCATTGGCATTGCTAATATCATGTTGGTTTCGGTCGTCGAACGCACCCGAGAAATTGGCGTTCGTAAAGCTCTGGGCGCAACTAGTCGTGCTGTTTTAAATCAATTTTTAGCTGAGGCGGTGGTAGTCTCCTTACTCGGTGGTGTGATTGGGATCGTTGTGGGGATCATGATTGCTTTAGCCGCAGCGGTAGGACTAAAACTACCGTTTGTGATTTCTACTACATCTATTGCCCTGGGTTTTACACTTTCGGTGATTGTTGGTTTGCTAGCTGGGGTGATCCCGGCGCGTAATGCCGCAAAACTTGACCCGATTGTGGCCTTGAGGAGTGATTGATCAGTGCGCTGCAGGGGCATAAAAAAACTAACTTCTGGGCAAACCTCCCCTCTTCGCCCGAGAACAGGTACGATCATTATAAAGATCTGTAAAGATACCCCAATGACTGATGTCGCTGTTCCCAAAATTCGTAATTTCTGCATCATTGCCCACATTGACCACGGCAAATCAACCCTGGCAGACCGCCTCTTGCAGGTAACCGGAACGGTTGCTAACCGCGACCTCAATGCCCAGCATCTAGATAATATGGAGCTTGAGCGCGAACGCGGCATCACGATCAAACTCCAAGCTGCCCGCATGGAATACCGCGCCAAAGACGGCGAACTGTATATTCTTAATCTGATAGATACCCCCGGTCATGTGGACTTTACCTACGAAGTCTCGCGTTCTTTGGCTGCCTGTGAAGGGGCTTTACTCGTCGTTGATGCCTCGCAAGGCGTCGAAGCCCAAACCCTAGCCAACGTTTATCTGGCTCTGGAGCATGATTTAGAAATCATCCCCGTCCTCAATAAAATTGATCTACCCGGAGCTGAACCGGAACGCATCGCCGCTGAGATCGAAGAAATGATTGGTCTTGATTGCTCGGATATTATCCTAGCGTCCGCCAAAGAAGGCGTAGGGGTTCCCGAGATCCTAGAAGCCTTGGTCAAAAAAATTCCCGCACCGCGTGATACGGTTGCCGAACCCTTACGCGCCTTAATTTTTGATAGTTATTATGATGCTTATCGTGGGGTAATTGTTTATTTTCGGATTATGAGCGGTGAAGTTAAAAAAGGCGACAAGATCCGGTTTATGAACTCTGGGCGTGAGTTTGAGGTCGATGAAATCGGCGTGTTAAAACCCGGTCAAGTCCCGGTCAAAAGTCTTCATGCTGGTGAAGTGGGCTATCTGGCCGCCCAGATTCGCGCCGTCCAAGATGCCCGTGTCGGCGACACAATTACCCTTGCCGAACGTCCGGCTACCGAACCCTTACCGGGCTATCGTCAAGCTCAACCCATGGTATTTTGTGGCCTTTATCCCACCGATTCTGATGAATTTGAAGACCTGCGCGAGGCACTAGGCAAACTGAGTCTCAATGATGCCGCCTTGAGCTATGAACCAGAAACATCTTCGGCTCTGGGTTTTGGTTTTCGCTGTGGCTTTTTGGGCTTATTGCACATGGAGATTGTCCAAGAACGGCTAGAGCGCGAATATAATCTGACCCTGGTTACGACCGCGCCCTCGGTGGTCTATCAAGTCACACTGACGGATGAAAGCATTATCCTGATCCAAAATCCCTCAGAGTTACCCGAAGCCGGAGACCGCCTCAAAATCGAAGAGCCCTATGTCAAAGTCGATATCATCACGCCCCAAGAGTATGTGGGTGCCTTAATGGAGCTATGCCAACAGCGGCGGGGTATCTTCATCAATATGAATTACATCACGCCAACCCGAACCACGCTTATTTACGAAATCCCCTTAGCAGAAGTGATTTCTGACTTTTTTGATCAGCTAAAATCCCGCTCTCGGGGCTATGCTTCCTTGGAATATAAATTTTTGGGCTACCGCGAAGAGCGGCTAGTACGCCTCGATATCGTGCTCAATGGCGAATCTGTAGACTCGCTCTCGGCGATTGTCCATGCCGATAAAGCGGCGATGATTGGCCGTCAGCTAACTGCTAAGCTCAAGGAACTAATCCCCCGCCAACAATTTCAAATCCCGATTCAAGCCGCGATTGGGGCTAAAGTTGTGGCCCGAGAAAATATTGCCCCACTGCGCAAAAATGTTTTAGCCAAGTGCTATGGCGGCGATATTACCCGTAAGAAAAAACTTCTGGAAAAACAAAAAGAAGGCAAAAAACGCATGAAAGCGGTAGGCTCCGTCGAAGTTCCCCAAGAAGCCTTTATGTCTGTGTTGAAATTAGATAATTAAACCCTTTGGTGCAATAAGAGTTTATGCTTTTCTTTACAAAACATGAACTCTTATTAAGATTAGGCTTGAATTTGATATTTTTAGTGCCCTAATATGGTGGATCCGGTTGTTGGGACAAAAATGGGTCTAAGTTAAGCGAGACTCTGCCTTGAATTGGGGTCTAGATTTCTATCTCAGCACTATATTACCATATCATCTCCTAGCGACATTTTTCTGCTTGCTCAAGGCAACT
>JBBRQP010000070.1:0-14635 GCA_038226175.1 Gloeobacterales cyanobacterium | reverse complement strand
TAACCCAACATCTCACGACACGAGCTGACGACAGCCATGCAACACCTGTGTTCGGGTTCCCTAAGGCACTCCCACGTTTCCGCGGGATTCCCGACATGTCAAGCCCTGGTAAGGTTCTTCGGGTTGCATCGAATTAAACCACATGCTCCACCGCTTGTGCGGGCCCCCGTCAATTCCTTTGAGTTTCACACTTGCGTGCGTACTCCCCAGGCGGGACACTTAACGCGTTAGCTACGGCACGATGCGGGTCGATACGCATCACACCTAGTGTCCATCGTTTACAGCTAGGACTACTGGGGTATCTAATCCCATTTGCTCCCCTAGCTTTCGTACCTCAGTGTCAGTTGCGAACCAGCAAGGCGCTTTCGCCACAGGTGTTCCTCCACATATCTACGCATTTCACCGCTACATGTGGAATTCCCCTTGCCCCTTCCGCACTCGAGTCTGCCAGTTTCCAAGGCCGATCCGCAGTTAAGCTGCGGGCTTTAACCCCAGACTTGGCAAACCACCTACGTACGCTTTACGCCCAATAATTCCGAATAACGCTCGGATCCCCCGTATTACCGCGGCTGCTGGCACGGAATTAGCCGATCCTTATTCATCAGGTACCGTCAAAATTCGTCCCTGATAAAAGGGTTTTACAGACCACAGTCCTTCATCACCCACGCGGCGTTGCTCGGTCAGGCTTTCGCCCATTGCCGAAAATTCCCCACTGCTGCCTCCCGTAGGAGTCTGGGCCGTGTCTCAGTCCCAGTGTGACTGATCATCCTCTCAGACCAGTTACCGATCGTCGCCTTGGTAGGCCGTTACCCCACCAACAAGCTAATCGGACGCGGGCTCATCCTCAGGCGATAAATCTTTCAGCCTTCGCCATATGGGTTATTAGCGATCCGTTAGGTTCGTTATTTCCCACCTGAGGGCAGATACCCACGCGTTACTCACCCGTCCGCCACTAAATCCGAAGATTTCGTTCGACTTGCATGTGTTAGGCACGCCGCCAGCGTTCATTCTGAGCCAGGATCAAACTCTCCGAATTAGAGGTGTTTGAGGCTCTCTTAGCCTTGTATCGGAAAAAATTCCGACACGAATTCAGCGTCCGAAGACGCTTTCAAAGTAAATTGACTTCAGGTCTTTCTTACTTGAGCTTTCAGGTTATTCTGTTTTTAAGGTTCGGCTCCCTCTCGGGCTTATTAAACATAACAAGACACGTCAGGCTATGTCAAGCATTTTGTAGAAGTATTTTTAGATAAGGCTTATTTATCTCTCTGAGAAAGGGTTTCAGCGATCGCAAGTCTTTCTAAAAGAGAGATAATGAAAGGTATCCTGCACGCAATAGTGGAAAAGCATCATGCATGAAGACCTCGCTCAGTTAATCGAACAGCTTCAAGCTGAGCTCGACCAAGCCGAGACCTTAGACACGACAACTCGTGTCCATTTACAGCAGCTTGTGACCGACATCAAAGACTCAGTACTTGATAAGCCTTCGGTACAAGAGCGTTTGGAACAAAGCATTGGTGAATTTGAAGTTAGTCATCCCAATATGACGGGCTTTTTGGCAAAGGTTTTGGAAACTCTAGGGAGTGCAGGCGTTTAGGTTATCCGTGTGATGAGGCGTGATTTGATCGCCCCAAAAACTTCTTCGATGGTCTTGCTTGCGTCAATACGCACAATACGTTCAGGGTATTGGCGATACAATTCCTGAAATCCTTCCCGAATCCGCTCATGAAATGCTTGGGTGTCGGCTTCCATGCGATCAGGTTGTTTGACACGGCTTGCTCGTTCACGTCCTATGATCACGGGGACATCCAACCAAAGCGTTAGATCAGGCACCAGACCACAGGTTGCAATCTGATTGATCAGCATGAGTTGGTCTGTGCTTATGCCCCTGCCATACCCCTGATAGGCTAAGGTTGAGTCGGCATAACGGTCACATAAGACAATCTTGCCATCAGCTAGGGCGGGTCTAATCACCGAAGTTACGTGCTGTGCGCGGTCAGCCGCAAATAGGAGTACTTCCGTGGTCGCCATAATCGGCTCTTCTGAGTGCAGTAAAATGCGGCGTATCTCTTGCCCGAGCGGTGTACCGCCCGGTTCACGGGTGAGCAACACCGAGTATCCCAGACTCTCTAACCAAGCCATAGTCTTGGCAATTTGGGTGGACTTGCCCGCGCCCTCGCCGCCCTCAAAGGTGATGAACATCGTAATCAATTTGGGGTAACTGACAGCTAAAATGCTGTAAATCCTGACCGGGTAATTGGTGTAACTGCTGCAAAATTGCTGAACTTTGGCTCACAAGAGCTTGAACATTGACCCCTACGTACTCGGGCAAAAAATAATCCAGTCTTTGGAGACCCTGACCCAACAAAGTCACAGCACCCTGCCAATTTTGGTTATGCAGATGATAATAGGCGACTGCGAGCTGCAATATGCCTTGATAAAAAAATCGCAATGGCTGATTAGCCTCGATCCACAAAGGCTCTAGGGTATCGTGACAAGCATAGAATTCCTGTCGATTAAATTCCTCGAGCCCTTGCCAAAATGCTTCAGGCATCAGTCATGATAGGTCACTTCGACCCGTTCAAAGATCTGGCTAGCTCCCACAAAAGGATGCTCTTCGGTAAGGAAAAGTAGACAATGGCATTCTTTGCGTTCCCGCATCGGTACACAAGGGCAATTCCAATAGGCAACTTTGACTTCGGCCTCTTTATCGGGATAAAAGCGACACGGACAAAGGGGTGAGCCAAGTTCATCTTTATTTTTGGCAAGACCCTCGATCACAGCAGAAGTAACGGTCTGATCCGAGCAAAAGTAGGTTCCTGACTTACGGGCATACTGTTCCGAGAAATGGATCATCGCCTCGAAACTTTCCTTGCTGGACTTGTTTTCGCCCCGTTCCATTGCTAGCCTCGTGTCTTATTCTTTCCACTATATATCTGGTTTGAACCGAGACGATGGTTTAACCTTCTTGATTCACAAAGGGTAACAGAGCCATGATACGGGCGCGCTTGATGGCGACGGTCAGATCACGTTGTTGCTTGGCGGTTAGACCCGTCACCCGCCTGGGTAAAATCTTGCCGCGCTCAGTGATGTATTTTTTGAGCAGGTCTACATCCTTATAGTCAATTTTGTCTTTTGGCGGGATTGGTGAAACCCGTTTGCGAGAAAGTCCGCCCGTCATGCTGCCCTGGTCGCGGGGTGTGCGTTCAAACATGGCTATTTGGTCTCTTTGTGAACGGTGTGTTTATTGCAATAGGCGCAGAACTTCTTGAGTTCGAGACGGCCTGTGGTGTTGCGTTTATTTTTGGTACTGGTGTAGCGAGATACCCCGGGCTTCCGCTTGTCAGCATTGGTGCGACATTCGGTACATTCAAGGGTAATGATAATGCGAGCGCCTGGTTTGGCCATGGTACGGTCACGAATCTTGACAGTCTTTTAGATTAGCATATGTTCTGAACTGCTTTTCAACAAAAATTATGCGTCCCGTTAGCTCTCACAAAAAAAAAGACTGATGGCGGCTATGACATCAGTCTCTATGCCAGAACTAGTGCTACTCCTGGGGCGAAACCAAGACTTTAGCTTGATTGAGATATTTTTCGAGCTCACTCAGGGCATCAGCATCGACTTTGGTCTGCATTGGACAGAACTTAGGGCCACACATCGAGCAAAACTCGGCGGTTTTATAAATATCTGCCGGGAGTGTCTCGTCGTGATATTCCTGAGCGCGTTCGGGATCAAGTGAGAGCGCGAATTGCTGGTTCCAGTCGAAATTGTAGCGCGCTGTCGAGAGTGCGTCATCACGGTCACGCGCCCCGGCACGACCACGCGCGATGTCAGCGGCATGGGCAGCAATTTTGTAAGCAATCATGCCATTACGCACATCTTCGGCATTAGGTAAGCCCAGATGTTCTTTGGGCGTAACGTAGCAGAGCATTGCCGTACCGTGCCAGCCAGCTAAGGCCGCACCAATCGCTGAGGTAATGTGGTCATAACCGGGTGCAATATCGGTTACCAAGGGACCAAGTACATAGAAAGGTGCTTCGGAGCATTCTTCCATTTGCTTTTTGACATTCATCTCGATTTGATCCATCGGCACATGACCCGGCCCTTCGACCATCACCTGGACATCATGCTCCCAGGCACGGCGCGTCAGTTGACCAAGGGTTTTGAGTTCGGCAAACTGCGCTGCATCGGAGGCATCATGCAGGCAACCAGGACGCAAGGAATCACCGAGACTAAAGGACACATCGTACTTTTTGAAGATCTCAATAATGTCGTCAAAATGCGTATAAAGCGGGTTTTGTTGGTGATAGTGCAACATCCACTGCGCTAAAATACCGCCACCACGCGATACAATACCCGTCAAACGGTTGCGCACGAGGGGTAAATGCTCGATTAAAATTCCCGCATGGATGGTCATGTAATCTACGCCCTGTTTGGCATGTTTTTCGATCACATCTAGAAAAACTTCGGCGGTCAATTTGTCCATGTTGCCATGAACCGCTTCCATGGCTTGATAAATCGGCACTGTCCCAATCGGAACAGGAGAAGCCTTAATAATTGCTGTGCGAATTGCATCGAGATCGCCGCCGCCTGTGGACAAGTCCATGACCGTATCGGCTCCATATTTGACCGCGAGATCAAGTTTAGCGACTTCTTCGGCAAGATTAGAGCTATTGGGCGACGCGCCGATATTGGCATTAACTTTACATCTACTCGCCACCCCAATCGCCATGGGTTCGAGATTCGGGTGATTGATATTGGCTGGGATAATCATGCGCCCGCGCGCCACTTCCGCACAAATCAATTCAATCGGCAGGTTTTCGCGTTGCGCCACGTAGCGCATCTCTTCGGTGATCACGCCTTGACGGGCATAGTGCATTTGAGAAACGTTTGCTTGACCCGCACGGCGAGCAATCCATGATGTACGCATGTGGTGACTCCTATAATGACCGCTTCCCTCCGCCAGTGTGAACTGGTTCAGGTTCTCAGGGTTTATTCTCAGCCTGGAAGTCCAGACACCCCTAGCTTGGACGTAATCATAACATTTCTCTATCTATTGCAAAAGTCCGTGAGTGTCGCTTGTCGTGGGCTTATAATAGGAAAAGTCATGGGGCTGAAACGGTTTCGACATTCTAGCGAACCCCCTTCATGCAGGCCGGGCGGATCCGAATCCCGTAAACTCAGATCAAAACAACGTACATGCGAACAACATCGTACCCTTCTCTCGTAAAGCTGCGCTAGCCGTAGCTTAAGTCCAAAAGACTTGAGAGGTTCACTCGGTCACACCGATAAGCTGAGTGGACAAACCCCTATCGGTTGCTCTAGGATGACGCTTTCGGTCGTCTCCTAACTAAGATCACCGAAAAAACCCCGTCTCCGGGTGGAGAACCCCGCTCTAAGGGTCAGCAGAGACAAGCCTGTGGATGAATGAATGGTCAATAGCTACGGATGGACAGGGGTTCGACTCCCCTCAGCTCCACCAAATAATTTGTGCTTATTGCAGCAAAACTACATTGACGCATTAACACACAGGGTAAGATAGCCGCAGGATACGGAGAAAAGCTGCATGTTGAGTCGGATTGCGGAATACCACTATTGGCTAGGGCGCTATGTGGAACGATCAGAAAATAATGCTCGGGTCGTCGCTGATTTTTATCAGACTCAGCTGGATAACTACAGCAACGGTAGTAATGGTTGGGGCATGATTTTAGAAATTACGGGTGAACTCGAAAATTATCAACGGCTCTATGGCGAACTTAATCCGGCCCAAGTAGAAAATTATTTAACCTTTGATCCACTCAATCCCAACTCAATCCTCTCTTGTTTGACCCAGGCGCGAGAAAATGCCCGAGGTATCCGCGATCAGATTTCTTCAGAACTTTGGCTTGCTCTCAATCGGTTATATCTGGATATCCGCGAAGTTCGTTGGGAAGGCATGGGCGACGCACAGGCGGTAAATTTTTATGAGCAAATCAAAGACCAATCTCAGTTGGTTTATGGCTTGGTCAATAGCACCTTATTGCGGGGAACAGGCTGGCATTTTGTGCGCCTAGGCCGCTTTCTCGAACGGGCTTTGCAGGTAACGCGCATTCTCGCGGTGCGCTATCGCTATCTCGAAGCCACGGCCTCAACCATGGATATGGATCACATCACGTCCCATGAAGCCCAGCAGTGGTACTCACTATTACGCTCAGTAAGCTGTTTTGAGATGTATCTCAAGGTTTACCAAGCAACCCTAGTACCTGAACATGTGGTGGAATTGATCCTTTTGCACCCAGAAGCCCCCCGCTCGGTACGTTCTTCCGTTTATTCACTGCACAAAATCCTCTGTGCTCTAGTCAAACAACATCCTCTTGGTCATGGCAATGAAGCCAAACGTTTAGCCGGACGCTTGGAAGCTAATCTCGCCTACACCACCTCAGCCGAAGTAGAAGAACAAGGTGTTGTGGCTTACCTAGAAGAAGTCGAAGCGGCCTTGCATCTAATTGGTGCTCATATCCATCATATTTATTTCAGTTACCCAGCTCCTTTGCGTCAAGTGCAAACTCAAACGCAGTAGCCGCAAGCAGGGGTCAAAATTTTAGACCTTTGGCACTCATATAAATTTCCTCACGCTTACCCCAGACGGCATAGCGGGTATCACGTACCAAGCCATAAACATTATCTCCCACAGTTTTGAGTCCCGGCAAACGGCGGTAAAGATCCACAAAAAGGCTACCCAAGGGCAACAACCGTCCGATTTCTTCGGCAGCATCAGCACCTTGCCAACGAATATCTGGGTGTGATAAGTCGAGTAGGTACATCCCCATTTCGCAACTAGCTGGCGTAATCGCAAATTGGGTCAGACAGCGCGGGTCTTGCATGGGTAGATAGACAAACTTCTGGCCTTGGTCAAGCTGCTCCAAAAACTGAACTAAGGTCACACAGAGATTGCACGTACCGTCATAAATCACCAGATATGGGGACACACTTTTGCCAGGAAACTTACCTCAAGTGTAGGATAATTGGACTAAAGCACGACACGGGGCAAACAGTGGGTCATCTCAGCGGTAAAACAGCACTCATTACCGGAGTTCTCAATGAATACAGCTTGGCTTGGGCGATTGCCGAAGCTCTGGTGAGTGAAGGTTGTGAATGCATTTTTACGCACCTACCCGAAGAACGCATGGAAAAACGGCTCCGTAAGACCGTAGAAAAACTCAATCCCAAACTGATCATCCCCTGTGATGTCCAAGATGACGCTCAGATCAAAAACGTGTTTACACAGATCCAAGAAACCTACGGCAGTCTGGATATTTTGATTCATTCGATTGCCTTTGCACCCCGTCAGACCTTTGAAGAACCTTTTCATCAGACCAAACGCAGTGACTTTCAGACGGCATTGGATGTGAGCGCGTATTCCTTAGTGGCTCTAGCCCATGAAGCCCTGCCTTTGATGAATGAATATGGCAGTATTATTACCCTGACCTACGGGGCAAGCCAGACTTATATTCCCAATTACAACGTGATGGCTGTCGCCAAAGCAGCCCTCGAATGTAGCGTGCGCTATTTGGCCTATGAGCTGGGTCAGGCCAAAAAAATCCGGGTTAATGCAATCAGTGCTGGGCCGGTTAAAACCATGGCAGCCGCCGGGATCAAGGGGTTTAGCTCGATGATTGAGCGCAATCTCGAAAAAGCACCCTTGCACGAAACCATCGAATCTGAAGATGTGGGTGCAGCCGCTTTATACCTGTGTTCGGCGGGAGCGCGCAGGGTTACAGGCGAAATTCTTTATGTGGATAGTGGCTACAACATAGTAGGGTGGTAGCTAAGGATAGCGGTGATCTCCATAAGCCGTGTCTCCGGGGTATAAAATGGGAGTGAAGACCATTCGTCGGAAAGGTGGAACAATGTTAAGCCGCAAACTGTATCAACTTTCTCAGAATGGTCACGAGGTTTGGATATTTCTACGGGATCAAGGACGCTGGTTGGAGCGCACCAAAATTCTGGATATCGAAGGTGAATTAGTGACAGTTCGCTACGAAACCGAAGAAGAAGACGAGGTGTGTGCCTGGGAAGAAGTGATTCGTCTCGAGAGTATTGGCTCAATTACCCGCCGCCTTTCTTCTGTGCCCAAGGGACGGGTGCTCTCCAGCGATATTCTGACTTCTGATGATTGCCCAGAAGCCGAGCGGATTCAGTCGCAGGATTTTTAGACCTAGGGCAATGGATTAACTCGAAGGCACGACGGGTGATCGTGCCTTTATCTTTTGTGCTGACGGGCTTGTTGCAACACCTCAATAAATTTAGCCGCAAGTGCCGTATGGGTAAATTCTTGGGCAATAATGCGCTGGGCTGTTGCCACATGGTGCTGGCGCAAATTTTGATTAGCCCAAGCCGTGCGAATACATTGGGCTAACTGCTGCTGGTCACCTTCTGGAAACACCCAACCACCCTGTAAACAGTTAATCAAATGGGGGATTTCACCGGAATCAGACCCAATCACAGGCACACCGCAAGCTAAGGCTTCGACCAAAACGCGCCCAAATTGTTCTTTCCAGTTAGACCGGGTCAGAGAAGGCAAGACAAATAAATCCATCGCACTGTAATAAGGGGCAATTTGTTCGTGAGGAACATAGCTTAGCCATCTTACCTGTTCGGTCAAATTAAGCTGTTGGGCTAGTTGTTTTAACTTAGCTTCCTCCGGCCCACTACCAATAAAAAGCAACATCGCCTCAGGAGGTAAAAGAGCCAAGGCTTGTAGAAGCGTGTTCAAGCCTTTTTCCGGCACAAAGCGACCGATATAGCCCAATACAAATCCCTGTAAACCCAACTCCTGACGGAGCTTGTCCGCCTCAGCAGGACGGTAAATACTCGGGTCTAGCCCGGTTGGTAAATAGGTACATTTGTGCTGAGCCAAGCCTTTTTTTTCAATATGATTGATCGCTGAGTGATTGAGCGCGAAGGCAAAATCAGCCTGCTCAAAAACCCACTTTTCTAGTTGACCAAAGGGAAAAGGATAGTTTTTATAAATATTTTGCGATGACCAAAAACCAATAGGCAACTGATGCACTTGGGTATTAGCCCAAAACCACTGTATGGTGCCTAGAGCATAAGACTCGTTATGAATGTAAAGTAAATCTGGAGTAAGTTTTTTAAGTAGGGTATGTGGGTCAGTTTGATAAAGATGTAACGGTACACTGCCCGGTTTCCAAACTGGAATCTCGATTATGTGTCCCTTAAATTCTGGCCAGCGTTCGACGTGAATCAACGGCTTGTATTCGCTTTTCCAATTAGCCGGAATAACCAAGGTCACGTCCCAGCCCGAGAGCCGCTCTACTTCTGCATAAAACTGTTGATTGATCGGCGTAACACAGGGATGGCTGACCACAAGGAGTTTCATGGGTTGGTCTCTTGCCGTAACTGCTCTACCTTACCTGTAAGCTCTTCTTCTCGTCTAGCGTGACAACTGTAACTCAGTTTTGAATACCAATTTTTTGTATCTTTTGATACTTTATGGCAGACAATAGAGCTATGCGTTGGGAGACTTAGCATGAGTGTTACCGATCTTGCTACAGAGTGTGCGGTAGAAACGACCTGTTCTAACTTAGAACGGGCCACGCGAGCTTTAGATTTACCCGCAGAAGTCGGCGAGATTTTGGCACATCCGCGCAAGACGATTACCGTCTCGGTTCCAGTGCGTTTAGATTCAGGCGTAGTAAAAGTTTTTACGGGTTATCGGGTACAGCATTGTGACATCTTGGGGCCGTTTAAGGGCGGTGTCCGTTTTCATAGTTCGGTGAGTCTCGCCGAAGTGACCACCCTAGCGATGTTGATGACCTGGAAATGCGCACTTTTGGGCTTGCCCTACGGTGGTGCTAAGGGCGGCATTCAAGTTGATCCGCGTCTGCTCTCAGTCTATGAATTAGAGCGTTTGACCCGCCGCTATACCAACGAACTAATCAAAAACATTGGCCCTGAAGTGGATATCCTCGCTCCTGATATGGGAACTTCCGCCCGTGAGATGGCTTGGGTGATGGATACCTACTCAGCGCAACAGGGTTATGCGGTGCCAAGTATTGTGACGGGCAAACCTCTATCAGTTGGTGGCTCTCTCGGACGCGAACAGGCGACCGGACGCGGTGTCATGATTACGGTCAGAGAAGCGCTCAAGCAGCAAGGACGGCCTCTAGTGGGAGCCAAAATTGTGATCCAGGGCTTTGGCAATGTGGGGGGCACCGCCGCTCTATTACTACAAGAGGCAGGGGCAATCATTGTCGCCGTCAGTGATAGCAGTGGGGGTTATTTCCAAAGTAAAGGGCTAAATATCGGTGAAATGTTGGCCTATCGTCGTGGGCATCAGAGTTTGCGGGGGTATGCAGCCGAGGTGCTCACCAATCAAGAATTACTCACCCTGCCGTGTGATGTCCTGATCCCAGCAGCCCTCGAACATCAAATTGACGACCGCATTGCGGGTCAGGTACGAACAAATTTGATTGTGGAAGGGGCTAATGATCCGCTAACACTCACGGCTGACCGGATTCTGGAGACTCGGGGGATCACAGTTGTACCGGATATTCTCGCTAATGCCGGAGGGGTATTGGTGAGTTATCTCGAATGGGTGCAGGGCTTATCTCATTTGTTTTGGGAGGAAGCGCGCGTTCATAACGAACTCGAACATTTCATGACCCGTGCCTACACACAAGTGGCAGCTCTAGCCTATGAGCGAGGAATTTCTCTACGCTTGGCGGCTTATATGCTGGGAGTCGGACGGGTAGCAGCGGCCTACCAAGCACGGGGCTTATATCCCTAGCCCGGTCGGCGTTGGTTTTCAATTTGTTGCTGGAGGGTGCCTGATTGACGGCTAGCCAGACGGGCTTTGCCGGATTTGGCCCAATCTTGAAGTTTCTGGATTTGTTCACGGGCAGTCAGGGCAAGAGGGATCATTTGGCTGATGGCCTCGATAATATCGTCATCGATGAAGTCACGCTGTTCATTAAAGGCTAAGTGCATGGCCTCGATCAGGGCTTGTTCGATCTCTGCTCCCGAAAAATCAGGCGTTTCGTAGGCTAGCCGTTCCAGGTCATATTGGCGTAGCTGTTGGGGACGCAGTTTGCTCAGATGGACTTGGAAGATTTCACGGCGTTCGCTTTGGCTAGGTAAACCAACAAAGAAAATCTCATCAAAGCGGCCTTTACGCAACAGCTCGGGCGGTAAACGGTCAATATCATTGGCAGTAGCAACAATAAAAACCGGGGCAGTTTTTTCGCCCATCCAGGTCAAAAAGGTAGCAAAAACCCGTCCTGCCGTTCCCGCATCACCCGCACGGTCAGTGGAGCCAAAGGCTTTTTCCATCTCATCTAGCCACAATACGCAGGGACTGAGTGCTTCGGCAAGTTGGATCATTTGGCGAGTACGGGCTTCGGATTCACCGACGAGTCCCGCAAATAAGCGGCCTACATCTAATCGCAGTAGGGGTAAGTGCCAATGATGGGCGATGGCTTTGGCACTCAGTGATTTGCCTGTACCCTGAATACCGACCAGCAATAGGCCGCGTGGTGCTGGCAAACCATAAAGACGCGCTTGTTCGGAAAACGCGGTGCTGCGGCGTACTAGCCATTCTTTGAGGTTATCGAGGCCACCAATATCGGTAATCTCGGCACTAGTCGGATAAAAATCTAGAATCTCAGTCTGCCGAATCTTTTGGCGTTTTTCTTCGAGGATCAGGTCAATATCTTGGGGTTCGAGGGTACCGTGTTTAGCCATCGCTTTGGCTAGGGCTTGACGGACACGATTGAGGGTCAAGCCTTGGGCGGCTTTGACGAGTTCTTCAAATTGACTGGGAGTAAGATTTTGGGTCGGTAAAAGCTGCTGAATCTGAGTACTGAGTTCGGCAAAATTAGGTAAGTCACATTCTAAGACCGTGACCTCTTCGGCGAGATCAGGAGGAATTTGTAAGCGAGGGGCGGTAAGGACAATGGTTTTGGCGACTGAGCGTAGACGACGGCTGAGATTGCGCAGTTTGCGCCCGACGGCAACATCTTCGAGAAAACGATGAAAATCACGCAATACAAAAACAGCGGCTTGCTGGTCTGGGCATTTCTCAATAAATTCTAGGGCTTGTAGTGGGTTATTGCGCCCAGCTTGACGGTCAACGCCCTCTTGCTGATAACCTTCAACAAAATCCCACACATAAACTTTGCGTTCGGTCATCGCGCGCAAGGCTTGTTCGACCCGTTCTTCTTCGTAGGTCACGACATAGATGACCGGATAACGAGCACGAATCAGTAAGTCCAGTTCTTCGACAAAATTCATGGCAATCAAGATGAGCTACTTTTAGGGTACTCGGCTTTGGGCGGGAGGAGGCTGAATATGCTGACGCCACAGTAGACTAGCTCACGGTTTAGCGTAAAGAGTTTCTCTATCAGGTCACAGTAGCTGCAATTTTGTGAATTACTGTATTAGAAAGTCTCGGAGAAGTGTGGGGCATAGTTACGCAAATCAAATCTAACTCTAAGTGTCACCGTTCCCGATGCACTCGCAGCTCGAGATAACGTGATTGCTTGCCTGTTATAGGACATGTTGGCAACTCTTGTAGGACTTCCATTTGAATTATCAGTGATATAGCCTAGAAGAGCTGTTACATTATCCAAGATATTGACTCCTTCAAAGTCAGCACTAGGAGCCAATGTGACTGTGGTAGAGCCTCTAGTGAGCACACAATTTACATCGGCAAAATAAACTGATGGTGAAATATCGCTATCACTGAGCTGACCTCTTATTCCAGATCTAGGAGAGCGTACATCAGAGTAAGCATTACCTCCAAATGCAGTCGCAGTAGAAGAACCAAGATAAGTTAGCAAAACTTGATTTGCCGCTGGGTAGATGGTAGAGGCCAAACCAGGAGAATTATAACAACCGTCATAGACTGTGTTGCCCGTGATACACCATACACCAGGGCTTGAGTAGTCATGATTGCTTACGGTATTGACTAGGATTTGTGCTTGTCCGGCAACGCGAGCTACGCTGGAAATTGGAATAAACACCCTTTGATTTGTATAAGCATATCTCACAATACGATTTCCGGCAGTTGCAGTCGGCGGGGCACTGAGGGTAATTATCACTGCTCTCTTACCAGATAATGCGACTTTACTAATAGTTGGTGGTGCGCCAGAATTATCTGTATATTCAAAACCCCAGTTACCCGGATCAGTAACTAACATATCTCGACGTAATGGGGGAACTGGGCAATGAAAAATAATTGTAATTACATTACCACTAATAGTAATACTTTTGGATGTAATCCCGCGCCATAAATGCCCCTGCAATTTAGTCCAGTTCAAAACTTGTCCATATTTTTCGCCTAATTTTAGATACTGAAAGCCGCGCAAGTGTGTCCCATCACCGGAAACGTAGGAATACTTGGAACCAACAAGAGCAAATTTATCAGGCTGATCACGAGCAAGTTGATACATCTCTAAGTCGCCTGGGCTAATGGTGGTGCTATAAAGACTCCCCACTTGACTGTAGATGAATGGCACCGAACCCGATTGACCTGTGGTGGCTTTAATATCAGTTTCGTAATCACTCTGCCACTGAATCAAATCATTATCATAAGTGCTGCTAGCTCCATCTGCCTCTCCGTGGACAAGTAATACAGCGGGAACTTCGTAAACTTCTCCATAAGTAGCAGCCCGAGCAACATAAGTCGCAATTGAATTTATGCCATTGATGTATGGAGTCGTACCTTTTTTTAATGCTTGATAGTTAAGTCCATCTTGCCCATAGGCACTTGTCCAAGATAGTAGACCAAAATTAGCCGATAGATAGTTAGCAAGACCGTAGCCAGGAGAAACATTTGTGCCGCCAGTTGTGTACTGTATCGGATTAAATGCCCCATTACTATCTGGACTGAAGCCTGGGTAAACTGGGTTTAGTACCAGATTGTTATAGGAAGCAGGTTGGATTGATATGGGGTTTTGTACGCTAAATCCAGTAGAAAGTGATTGTCCAGTCCAGTATGTGCCGATGACTGTAAAGGTAGGAGACAACTGGTTACGGTCAAGTTTATTGATATGAGAATCACTAGTAAAGTCTACAGCATTATTTGTCTGAGCCTGGACAAGCATAGGAAATAGTAGTAGAGCCAACATACTTATGCTGAACAGATAAGAGGATGAGTTTCGAGAGATGGAAACCATAAGCAACACCTTTATTTTTGAAAGATTCTTCAAGAGTAACCGAATTTATCACCACTCAAGCATGATAAGAATCATTAATACAATTTAACTTTGTACTCTAGCAATATTTATTCACTTTAATAGGGTTGGGATTAACTTAGATGAGGTTGGTTGATCTGAATCCCCACGCCATAAACATCTTTGGTCTTGACAAGGCTGAAGATGAATGATGGGAAATTGCTAAAGTAAGGGCAAAATGGTCAATTTTCTTACAGAGAGGCTATGCCAACCAAACCGATGAGGCGACGGCAACGGCTTGGATCAACCAGCAACTGGGGTATGTCAAGAAGATTGTGTCAGTGTAGAAATCTCACATTGGTAACCTCCCTTCAAACTCAATGGCAAACCGATTCAAGGCTCCTTTCCAATCTCGGATAGGCATCGTCCATTTCTTCGATAGGTTCTGAATCGCCAAG
>JBBRQP010000069.1:0-14745 GCA_038226175.1 Gloeobacterales cyanobacterium | reverse complement strand
GGTAGGTCAAGCAATACGGTGTTGGCAAGAGCAACGCAATCGAGCACAGACGAAAATCCAATGGCGCTTCACGACCAAAGAAGCACGGGAGAAACTGAAGCGCCTCTACCCGTCATAAGCTCTGTGGCTGCCTACTAGTAGTGAAATTTTGCGCCATTGCCTGACGTTGGGCGGGGGTTTCACCTGGTACTGCAGGCGGGAAAATTGGCAAGGCATCGATAATTATGAGGCTACCAGGTAGATTAGGGGCTTCTTCGGCTAATCGCAAGGCCACATATCCGCCCAGGCTATGACCAATGATTACCGGATGACGCAGTTTTTCTTGGCGGATCAGCAGCTTAAGACTGGTCAGGACTTGCCCTAGATAGGGTGTTGTGATGGTTGGTGTACCATCAAATCCCGGTAAAGTCACGGTGTAAAGCCTGTAATCATTTTGTAAATCACGGACTAGATCCGCCCATACCCAGTCACCACAACCGAGACCAGGAATCAAGATCAGCGCAGTTTTGCCATGACCGTACTGCTTAACTTTTAATGAACCGATGGTTTGGGCAGCAGTTGTAACTAGGGTCGGTAAGGGCTTAGCTTGGGCTGTTGCCACAAGAGAGCAGATCAGCAACGTAGCGATGAGCGGATGTTTCACAAAATTATTCCTCAGGAGAAAAAATGTCTTCGATGGCGCAACTAAAAAGACGGGCGATTTTGAAGGCGAGGGGCAGACTGGGATCATATTTACCGACTTCGAGCGCGTTGATAGTTTGACGGCTAACACCTAGTTTTTCAGCCAAGTCGGCTTGAGACCAAGTGCGCTCAGTACGTCGTAAACGCAGGCGATTTTTCATGAATATTTGCGTCGCGCCAAAGCTAGACCAAGCACCCAACAACCCGCCAAATCGGTCACATCGCAAACCAACTGATGCTCGGAAATTCAGCTAGTAACTGTAACCAGCCATAACTAAAGGTCAGCACAGCGGTTAGGCCAAAACCAAAGGCAATGGCTTCGGTCTGGATTTTCTGTTGTAATTCATCCATGACCCGAAACCCTTCAACCCAACTCAGCAGCGCAAAAATAGCTGGCAGCATGGGGATTAAGGCCGCTGGAATTCGCAACAAATCAGGCACCAAGTGGTTATTAAAGAGTGTGACGGTAAAAAATGTTGCCAAGGTATAGCCAGCCAACCAGCCGCCAAACTTGAACATCGCCTGTTGTAATGCTGGATGCATGATCATATATTTAGCCCGTTGAGATGACTTAAATGTAAAGCTAGCCATACTTTATGTCAAGTCTGCTTTACATCTCTAAGGGCTTTGTGCCATAATTGCTTGTCGGCAATTGGGTATAGTACCCTAAGTAAAGCCCGTGAGATTCAGATAGTGATTCGTGTCGATAATATTTCCAAAACCTACGCTCAACAAACCGCACTTGCGCCAGTAAGTGTGCAGTTTCGACCTCAAGAGACAACGGTTTTGATCGGGGCAAGTGGGTGTGGCAAGTCTACTTTGTTGCGCATAATTGCCGGGTTACTCATCCCTGATCAAGGACACGTATTTTATGGAGAGCAGGAATTAAGCCAGAGCACTATGGAGGTGATGCGGCGAGGCTTAGGGTACGTAATTCAAGATGGCGGGCTATTTCCACACTTGACGGCCCAACAGAATGTCACACTGCTCGCCAATTTTGTGGGCCGCGTAGATATCGCAGCGAGAGTCCACGAGTTAGCACAATTAGTCAACTTATCAGAAGAAACCTTAACCCGTTATCCCCAAAATCTCTCAGGTGGGCAACGCCAGCGGGTCGGCATCATGCGGGCTTTGATGCTCGATCCGCAAGTGCTACTACTAGATGAGCCCTTGGGTGCGCTCGATCCGATCACCCGTTATGAATTGCAAACCCAGCTCAAAGCAATTTTTAGTCGGCTACAAAAAACAGTTATTTTAGTCACCCATGATTTAGGTGAAGCGGCTTATTTTGGGGATGAAATTATCTTGATGGATAGCGGAAAAATCTTACAAAAAGGTAACTTTAACGATTTACTCGAGCATCCAGCAAATGACTATGTACGTGATTTTGTGCGAGCCCAGCGTTCTCCATTAACTTTTTTGCCAGAGTGTGATCATGTCTAGCTGTAAAACACTTCTGATCGTGTTGATCGGGGTCTTGAGCTATTTCCCAACAGCATGGAGTGCCGAAACTTTAACAATAGGTTCCAAACGTTTTACTGAGTCCTATATTTTAGGTGAGATTATTAAACAATTAGCCGCAAGCACAGCCGAAGGCTCCGTTATTCACAAACAAGGTTTAGGTAATACTGGTATTGTTTTTGCGGCTCTCAAAAATAAAAGTATTGATATCTATCCCGAATATACTGGCACAATCGATCATGAATTACTAAATAATTCTGAGACGACGGCTGATCTTCAGCCACAAAAGATACAAACCCTAGATGACCGCAATTTACAGCTTGCGCCAATGGGTTTAGCCGTGGGTATTCCTTTGGGATTTAATGATACTTACGCGTTGGCAATGCGTGAAGAACAGGCTCAGGCTTTAGGTATTCGCTCGATCGATGATTTGGCAGAGCACCCAGAATTAAAAATTGGTTTATCACAAGAATTTCTTAAGCGCGCAGATGGCTGGATAGGCGTCTATCGGGCTTATGATTTACCTTTTTTGCGCATCCAAACCTTAGATCATGGGTTGGCCTATGAGGCACTTGCCAATGGACAAATTGATGTTACCGATATCTATTCGACCGATGCCAAGATTGCTAAATATCAGCTGCGCGTTCTTGAAGATAATCGACACTTTTTTCCTGAGTATCAAGCCGTGCTGCTCTACCGCTCAGACCTGCCGCAGCGATTCCCAAAAACTTGGCTTACTTTACAACAATTGACCCACAAAATAGACGCTCAGCAGATGATTATGATGAATGCCCAGGCCGAACTAGATAAACAGTCTTTTGCGGTCATCGCAGCAACTTTTTTGTCAAAACAATTCAAAATATTGCCTAAAGTAAGTGCTAATCAAGCAACTCCCAATTTTGGGGATCTGCTACTGGGTCAAGATTTTTTGCGTCTCACCCGTGAACATGTGTTGTTGGTATCAGTTTCTTTGTTATTCGGCATTGTAATCGGGGTACCTTTAGGGATTTTGGCAGTCAAAATTACTGGACTAACCCAGCCGATTTTGACCACTGTCGGTGTACTGCAGACCATTCCTTCACTGGCGCTGCTCGCATTTTTGATTCCTTTGTTGCAACAAATCGGTACACTTCCGGCGCTAGTTGCCCTGTTTCTTTATGCACTGTTACCGATTGTGCGTAATACCTACACAGGTTTGCGTACCATCACCCCAGCACTTCAGGAGTCAGCCTTGGCTTTGGGCTTGCCTTGGACGGCACGGCTAAGATTAATTGAATTACCCTTGGCTCTACCTACAATTTTGGCGGGGGTCAAGACAGCCGCTGTCATTAATGTAGGAACGGCTACTATTGCAGCTTTTGTGGGAGCTGGTGGCTACGGAGAACGCATTGCCACGGGCTTGGCACTCAATGACAACGCAACCCTACTTTCGGGAGCCATTCCAGCGGCAGTTTTGGCACTGATCGTACAGTGGAGTTTTGATTTACTCGAGAGCTGGACGGTTCCTCAAGGGCTTCAAAAAAAATAGTAAACATATTGACTATTAAGATGTGTAGCGTTAAGATTACCTTAACAGAGCGTCCGGTAGCTGTCATGGTCAACACGTCCTACAATCAAAATTCTTGGCGTAACAAAGCTCCCCTAGCGGTAGGCTTAGGGTTGTTTTTGTTGGCAAGCGCAGGCGCTTATGCGCTGTTACAGCCCGATGCCACGCAGGCCGCCGAACAAAAAGCACCTACAGCAGTTCTGACCGTGAGTGTTGCTCCAGCCCAAATGACCAGCTTAACCCAGACCCTGCAAGTTTCTGGCTCCGTCGCCCCTTGGCAGCAACTGACCGTTGGTTCTGAAGTGGGTGGTCTCAAAATCGAGCAAGTTAATACCGATGAAGGCCAGCGCGTCACTAAAGGTCAAGTTTTAGTCGTCCTCAACTCCGATGTCTTGCGCACACAGCTGACCCAAGCCCAAGCCCGCGTCAATACGGCTAAAGCCCAAGTCCAACAACAAAAAGCCCTGCTAACCCAAGCCCGCGCCCGCGCCTTTGAGAGTAAACTCAATCTCAAGTCTGCTGAAGAACTGAAAAAAGCTGGTGCCATCAGCGATCAAGATTTGCGCGGACGGCGCAGTACGGATCAAGCTAATCAAGCTGCTGTCAATCAAGTCCAAGAAGCTATTACTTCGGCTCAAAGTACCGTTGCTGAAGCCCAAGCGACAATTGGTCAGTACCAAGCACAATTATCTAAAACCCGTATTATTGCTCCCGATGACGGTTTGGTTTTAAGCAAATCTGTATTTATTGGCAGTATCAGTGATGTCGGTAAAGCGATGCTCACGCTAGCGCGCCAAAGCCGTCTTGAACTCAATGCCCAAGTCCCCGAAACCGACTTACCAAAACTCCAGACCGGGCAATTAGTCCAAATTGTCTCTGACGCGGATGCGCAGCTCCATACCCAAGGCCGCATTCGGCTGATCGGCCCGACGGTTGATGCAACTTCGCGCCAAGCGATTGTCAAAGTCACGCTCAATGCTAATCCTCGCTTACGCTCAGGCATGTTTGTACGCGGCAGGGTTAATGTTGCCCAAGCGCAAGTGCTGACTGTGCCTGCCCAAGCGGTTAGTGTGCGTGATGACAAGGCTCAGCTTTTTGTTTTGGGTAGCGGTAATACGGTTCAATTACGCACCGTACAACTAGGTGAGCGCAGTGCCCAGCGTATTGCGATCAAAAGTGGTCTCAAAGCTGGTGAACAAGTCGTCACCTCGGGGGCAGGATATCTCAAAGATGGTGATGTAGTTAAAGTTAGTTCTCTCACTTCCTAGCAGGAGCCGGTCTCATGAGTAGCTGGAATATTTCCGAATGGTCGATTAAAAAACCCATCCCCACCATTGTTCTTTTTCTCGTCCTCAGTCTTTTGGGCGGGGTTAGTTTTTTCCTGTTAGGCATTGACGAAAACCCAAATATTGAAGTCCCTGCGGTCAAAATTACGATTAACCAGCAGGGCGCGGCGCCTTCTGAATTAGAAACCCAAGTCACGAAGCGGGTCGAAGATGCCGTAGCAAGTCTCGGGGGTATTGACTCGATTCGCTCGACAATTACGGATGGGCAGTCGCTGACAGTGATCCAGTTCGTGATTGGCACCGATCAAGACCGGGCTGTCAATGATGTGCGTAATGCCGTAACTAAAGTACGTCAAGATTTGCCCCAAGATATCCTCGAACCTGTGATCGAACGGCTGGCATTTTCGGCAGACCCAGTTTTGACCTTTACGGTGAGTTCGCCAACGCGGACAGTGCCTGAGTTGAGTTGGTTAGTAGACAACAATATTGCCCGAGCCATGCTGTCGGTACGTGGTGTTTCTCAGGTTTCTCGGGCGGGTGGTCTAGACCGTGAGATCCGGGTACAGCTTGATGCCAACCGCTTACGGGCTTTGGGGGTAACTGTAGATCAGGTCAATAACCAGTTGCGGACGCTCAATGCAAACCTCCCCGGCGGGCGTGGTCAGCTGGGCAATTCCGAACAAACCATGCGCACGCTAGGTAGTGCTCGCACTGTCGAAGATTTACGAGCAACCCGCATTGCCTTACCCAACGGTACGACAGCCCGGCTTGACACCCTAGGCACCGTCGAGGATACCTTTACTGAAGTACGCCAACTCGCGCGGCTCAATGGTAAACCCGTTGTAGCTTTCTCAATCTTGCGTACTACTGGCAGTAATATCGTTGATGTCGAAGATGGTGTCAACGAGAAACTCAAGGACATTGCTCAAATTGTGCCCGCTGATGTAGAGGTCAAACTCATTCGCAATACCCGAGCGGTCTTTACCCGCGATAGCTATTATGCTTCAGTCGAAGCACTGTTATTGGGTGCAGCCTTAGCCCTTGTGGTCATTTATGTCTTCCTAAAAGACTGGCGTGCAACATTGATTTCGACGCTGGCTATGCCCCTTTCGATCATCCCGACTTTTGCGGTCATCAAAGCCCTTGGCTATACCCTAAATGGGATGACTTTGTTAGCGCTAGCGCTGGTCGTCGGGGTCTTAGTTGATGACGCAATTGTTGAAATTGAAAATATTTCTCGCCACTTACGCATGGGTAAAACACCTCTACAAGCGGCGCTTGATGCTTCAGCAGAGATTGGTCTGGCAGTCGTTGCAACCACGATGACGATTGTGTCGGTATTTTTCCCGGTAGCTTTTATGACTGGGATTCCAGGACAATTTTTCCGACCCTTTGGGATCACTGTCTCAGTAGCAGTGCTCTGTTCGTTATTAGTTGCCCGGACTGTCACACCCTTGATGGCGGCTTACTTGATGCAAGCTCTTCCCCCCGAAGAAAAAGAATCCGTGCTGGTTCGGGGTTACGAAAAGATTTTGCAATGGTCGCTTAAGCATCCGGTTTGGATTATTGGGGGTGCGGTTCTGTTCTTTGTGGGCAGCCTGCGGTTATTACCCTTATTGCCCACAGCCTTGATTAGCCCGACTGACCGAGGCGAAATCACGGTTAATGTTGAACTTCCTCCCGGCAGTACCGTTCAGGAAACTGACCGCGCCGTACAAGCAGTGACCCGGATTTTACAAAAACGTAAAGAAGTAGTGCAAGTCTTTACGACGAGTGGAGTTAATAGTGGCACTGTAGCTGTCAATCTCGTGCCACGTGACCAACGTAGCGTAGGCCAAGACCAATTTGAAGAATTGATCCGCGAACCCCTCTCCGTCGTGCCAGGAGCGCGGATCAGTGTCGCCACCCAATCAGTTACGGGTAATGGCAAGCCCATGTCTGTGACCCTGACTAGTGACAATCCTCAATCTCTCAATGCCAGCTCTGAAGCGTTACTGACACAAATGCGGACAGTCTCAGGTCTAGTGGATGTGACATCCAGTGCTAGTTTACAAAACCCTGAAGTAGAGATTCGTCCTGATTTTGACCGAGCTGCCGAACAGGGTGTCTCAATTGCCAGTATTGCCACCACCGCCAGACTGGCGACTTTAGGCGATATCGAGTCGCGCTTAGCAAAATTCAACCTTTCAGACCGTCAGATCCCAATTCGGGTGCAGCTTGATCCGGCGATGCGCGACGACATGCAAGCTCTCGGCGATATTCAAATAGCAACCAAAGATGGACGGACGGTGCCTTTGCGGTCGGTGGCAAGCCTACAAATGGGTAGTGGCTCCTCGCAGGTTGACCGTTACAATCGCTCCCGCCAAGTCGTAGTCAGTGCCAACCTTAATGGTCTTACTCTCGGCGAAGCCTCCAAAGCAGTGCGTGCTTTACCTGCACTCAAAAATCTCCCAGCTGACGTACGCGAGCAGTCTGAAGGTGACACCAAGGTCTTAAAAGATATCTTCGGACAATTCATCTTGGTACTAGCAGCAGCCGTAGTCTTCATTTATGCGGTGTTGGTTTTGCTCTTCAGCGACTTCATTGCTCCTTTGACGATCATGGTTGCCTTACCCCTAGCTCTGGGTGGCGCTGTATTAGGTTTACTGCTCTTCCACAAGCCCTTGGGTATTTATGCCGTTATCGGTATCCTGATGCTGATGGGCTTAGTCACCAAAAATTCAATTTTGCTCGTTGAGTACGCGCTACTCTCGATGCGGGGGGAAGCTTTTGAAGGCGAAGGCACTGGGGCACCCGTATCGCGTACCGAAGCGATTCTCAAAGCTGGCCGAGCCCGATTTCAGCCTATTATCATGACAACTATTGCCATGATTGCGGGGATGTTACCGATTGCTCTGAGTATTGGCGCTGGTTCTGAAGCCCGCTCACCGATGGCGGTCGCGGTCGTAGGGGGGTTAGTCACTTCGACGTTATTGACGCTAATTGTTGTACCTGTAGTTTTCAATCTTGTTGAAGGACTCATGGAACGCTTCAAAAAGTCTAAACCCGAAGCTAGCGCAGTTTCTCCCGTTTTTGTACCTTCTACCCAACAGCAGGAGTAATTTCCTTTGCTCACGACCAATGACCCGAAAACCGATATTCTTCCTCCTGCTTGGGTACTGTCATTTTTGGATGAACAGTGCCCGCAGCCGATTGTAGCGGTAGTTAATCTGATTCGTACGGCGCGCCTATTTGAAAAGTCTTTCAATGACTTTTTGGAACCTTTTGGCATGACCGGCCCGCAGTGTGAATTATTATTTCTGCTTAATTGCCACGGTAAAGAAACTGGTCTTTCACTAACTGAGCTAGGCGAATGGCAGGGCGTCAGTAAGGCTAATATGACAGGCATGATTGACCGGATGGAACGCGAAGGCTTGGTCATCCGCGAAAAACATCTTCATGACCGTCGTCTCACGATGGTGAAGCCTACCGCCAAAGGCTCAGAATTGATTGAGGTAGTCAAAATTCCTCATGAGATGCACATGGAAGGACTCTTCTCTTGTCTTACATCAGAAGAACATACGCAATTAATTCGTCTGCTGACCCGATTACGGCAAAAGTTGGGAGATTAAATCTTTGCTATCACTGCCGTCTAGATAGTCATTCATGTACTGAGGAAGCCCCCCGGCCCCAATATTGGGTAGCTAAAAGCAGAAGATCTATTGCTTGTGCGCTCTTTTTATCGCTCCTCAGGAGTCTCAACCCCCGTCCCATAACCTCCAAAACCCCATCAGTTCATCTTTATCCAAAAGCTGAATTGCCAAAAAATGATAGCCTTGACTACCCGTTTTTTGTTGTTCAAATAAAGCTCCTTCAGCGAGAAGAGCTTTTTCCTGGGGACGAAAGCGTGCCACAACCCAGCGTTCAGCCGAGCCGACATCTAAAATCAGACTAGCTTGTGCATCGGATTCGCCAGGAATATAGCGCATACCTGAGGGTTCAATGCCCTGCATCCAAGCCGCCATCGCCCTTGCGCGTGAAGAAAATAGTACAAATCCTGGTACAACCACATCATCCGCTAAGGGGAGGGCTGATAAATCGCCAAAACCCGTGCTGGTCTCCACATCCCTTAGGTCTCCCGCCCGCAGACTGACAAACGCCCACTTTTCACCTTTGATAATATCGGGTAACGGCTGCGGCGGGATATCATCAATATTGAACTGCGTATATTTAGTTGGTTGGTAGCCTGATTCTTGGGGATAAATATCTCGCTCACGTTGCGCTAGCCATCGTCGCAAAGGATAAACCTTGAGCGTGACGCGACTCGGAATTTCTAACTGTTTGCAGGCTTGCTCAGCAAAACCCGATAGCCGTAACAACCGTACTTCAGAGGGCTGAGTATTGGCTTGTGCCATCGCCGCTGTCAGATGCTCGATCACAAAGGCACGGGTTGCTTCTTTTTGCACACAGCGTGCCGCGTACCGCAATTCAGAAGTTTGGGAGCAAATCAACAATTCCCAGAGCCTTTTGCCTTCCTCATTAACTAGAGGCCGACTAGCAAAATCTAACTCCCAAATCTCCATGTACACCCCGCAGACTGCTTACTATTGTGCCACGTGACCTGCCTAGCTTTTCGGTAGATCCTAGCTGGCTTCTTCACCAAAACTTCACATTGCCTTAGGTAGAATGGGGCTACGCAGTTAAGTATAGAGAAAATGTCCAAAAGCAGCTTCAGTTCTTGGTTTGCTCCAGTCATCATGATGGGCTTGTTGGGTGGTTGTAGTGCAACGAAGCAGACTCCCGCTCCTGATACTGCTGCTGCTGCCGTTGATCCCAATATTCTGACCTTGACTCCAGAGATGAAGCGGCGCGCCAATATCCAAACCACCGCCGTAGTCCGTCAGGCTTTGGTACAAACTATTACCTATAGCGCCGTTATCCAGCCCTCAGAAACCAAAGTTGGTTCGGTTTCTCCTTTAGTGGGTGGTGAGATTACGGAAATGCTCGCTGATATTGGCGATACCGTCCGCAAGGGTCAACCTGTCGCCCGCATGAACACAACAGAATTAGGCACCTATCAGCAACAATTACTCGCTGCGCAGTCTCAGGTACAAGCGGCTCAGTCCCAGGTCAAACTTGCTCAGAGTCGGCGTAATCTGGTGCGCCAAGAAGTGGCACGTGAACGACTCTTAGTGCAAAAAGGCATTAGCTCCCTCCAAGATGCCCAACAAGCCGAAGGCCGACTTACGCTCACTGAAGTAGATATTGCTAATGCCCAAGCTCAAGTGCGCCAAGCCCTAGCGGCGCAAAATGCCGCCATCAGTCAACTCAAAGCGCTCGGGGCAAGTGCGACTATTTCCTCAACCTTGACGCTGGTTAGTCCGATCAAAGGAGTAGTGGTCACCCGCGATATTGAGCCAGGTAAAGTGGTGCTCAAGGGTGATAAACTTTTTACGATTGCCGACCTACGTGAAGTCTGGGTGGTGCTACAAGTGCCGCAAGCTCAGGCGAGTTCTTTACCCAATGGCACCCCGATTAGTTTTACCAATGAATCTGCTCCCGGTCAGACTTTTCGTGGTCAGATCACCGGACGCGCCCAAGATTTTGACCCCTTGACCCGTAATATTGGCATTCGAGCCACGGTACAAAGTCCGACCCAAGCCCTAAAACCTGGTCTCACGGTTCTTGCCCAAGCCCAAGTGCGCCAAGCTAGCGGACTGAGCATACCCACCGTCGCCCTCCAACAAGTTGCGCAAAAAACTGTGGTCTTTATCCAAAAAGGTGATCGTTATTATCTACAAAAAGTCAGCATCGGAGCGCAATCACCACAAAATACACTGATCACGCAGGGGTTACACGAAGGGGAGCAGGTGGTCACGAATGGCTCCTTTGTGCTCAAAGGCCAAGCCCTAAAAGCGACCCTTGGCGGGGCAGAATAATGGATACTACACCTTTACGCGGTATCGAGAAGTGGGTGGCAGGAGCCTTGCGTCAACGAATTTTAATGGTAGTTGCCTTAGTTTTGGCGACAGGGGTGGGCGTTTATACGTTTTTTAAACTAAAAATTGATGCTGTACCAGATATCTCCAATATCCAAGTGACGGTCACGGCTAATGCCCGGGGCTTTGCACCCCAAGAAACTGAGCAGTATGTGACCTATCCGCTTGAGCAGGTGCTTCAGGGTATGCCGCGCTTAGTGGAGTTGCGGTCAATTTCTAAGTACGCGCTAGCTCAAGTCACGGCGGTTTTTGAGGATGGTACGGATATTTATTGGGCGCGCCAACAGGTCTCAGAACGCCTCGGTAAAGCCCAAGAACAGCTCCCAAAAGTTGGGGTTTCTGTGGAGCTCGGGCCGATTGCCACAGGTTTGGGGGAGGTTTATCAGTTTGAGGTCAGGGGTAAGGGCTATTCGTTGATGGAACTGCGGGATATTTTGGATTGGCAGGTCATCCCTGTGCTCAAAGGTGTGCCGGGGGTCGAAGAAGTCCAAGCTATGGGCGGTCAGGCCAAGGAATATCAAGTCCGCGTCGATCCCGACAAGTTACGTAGCTACAGCCTGACGATGCAGCAGGTGATGACAGCACTTCAGATGAATAATGCCAACGCTGGGGGCGGTTATACGGTCGTCAACGATAACCAAATCTTATTACGCGCCGAAGGGATGCTCCATACCCCGGAAGATATTGGTGCTGTGGTCATCGCTGGACATGGCGCGACGAGTGTCAAAGAAGCCATCGCCGGACGCCGCATGACCAATGATATTCCCGCTCAGATCACCAGCCATGGCGGCAGTGTGCGTATCCGCGACATCGCTGAAGTTGTAATTGGTAAAAAACTTTCTCAAAGCGTCGTCACCCAAAATGGTCGGGGCGAAACCACGATTGGCATTGTCATTATGCGGCGTGGCGAAAACTCGGAAATGGTCGTCCAAGGCGTTAAAAATAAACTTGCAGAACTGGCTCCCGGCTTACCTAAAGGTGTGCATGTCGTGCCTTTTTACGACCGCTCGGATCTGATTCACGCCACGATTGATACGGTTTGGCATAACTTAATTGAAGGTGCCATCTTAGTCGTACTGATCCTCTTTTTGGTCTTGGGGAATTTGCAAGGCGGCTTAATTGCTGCAACCGCGATTCCACTGGCGATGATGGGGGCAATTAGTTTTTTGGTACTGACCAATACTTCGGGTAATTTACTCTCCTTAGGCGCCATTGATTTTGGGGTTTTGATTGATGGCTCAGTCGTGATGATTGAGAATATTTTGCGCCGTTTAGCCGAAGAAAAGCCGCGTCCTGAAGACCGGCTTAGGGTCGTTGAGCTTGCCGCTACCGAAGTTGCCCGTCCGGTTTTATTTGCCGTAGCAATTATTATCGTGGTTTATTTGCCGATTTTATTTTTGACGGGTGTCGCCGGGAAGACCTTTCAGCCCATGGCCTTGACCGTTGTCTTTGGCTTGATCGCAGCCTTGTTTATTGCCCTATTTGTTACCCCTGTGCTGGCTTATTTTTTGATCCAGGGAGTGCCAGAAGAAAAAGAGACGTTTATTTTGCGGTGGCTAAGACCGCGTTATGAAAGTTTATTGCGATTTTGTATGGGTCAGCCAGCTTTGATTACGGTGATTGCCCTCGGTGTTTTTGTCGCTAGCTTGTTGCCGTTACCTTTTTTGGGTACAGAATTTATTCCTAGTCTCAAAGAAGGCTCGATTGTCTTAACGGTTAATCGTCCGGTCTCTAGCTCTCTCGAAGCCTCTGCCCAACAGACAACGCTGATGGAAAAAGTTGTCCGTGAGTTGCCCGAAGTAGCGACCACTGTGGCACGCTCGGGGCATTCCGAACAGGCTTTTGATCCGATGAGCCCCGATGAGACGGACTTTTTTATTATCCTCAAGCCCCAAAAGGAGTGGAAAACTGCCCATACCCAACAGGAGCTCGAAAATATTCTCAGTAAGCGTCTTGATCAAGCCGTCCCCGGTGCAGCCATTGCCTTTGGACAGCCAATTGAGCAACGCATGAATGAGCTGATCGCCGGAGCCAAGGGCGATATAGCGATTCGAGTCTTTGGGTCAAATTTGCAAACCCTTTCCCAAGTCGGTACGCAAGTGAGCAAAGTACTCAATCAAGTCAAGGGCAGCAGTGACCTCAAGATCACCCAAACTGAAGGATTGCCCGTGGTAACGGCAGTGCTCAATTACCCTGCACTCAGTGCCTATGGCGTTGATGCCCAAGATGTCCTTGATACGGTCTCGACAGCAGTCGCAGGTAGTGTGGTTGGCACCATTTATCAAGGTAAACCCCGCTACGACCTAGCGGTACGGTTTGCCCCTGAGAGTATCAAGCAGATTAGTGATATCGGTAATTTGCCCGTTAGTAGTCGTTCGGGTGAACTGATTACTCTCAAGCAAGTAGCGACTTTGAAGCTCGGTGATGCGCCAGCGGAGATTGATCATTTGGCAGGAGACCGCTTTTTGCTAGTTCAAGTTAATGTCAAAGACCGTGACCTAGGGGGTTATATTACCGAAGCCCAAAAGGCTGTCCGTGAGCAGGTTATCTTACCCGAAGGTTATCGTCTTGAGTGGGGCGGTCAGTTCAAAAATCTCCAAGAGGCCCAAGCGCGGTTATTTATTTTGATTCCCGTGGCTCTGTTGCTGATTTTTACCTTGCTCTATGCGACCTATGGTAGTTTTCGTCCCGGTTTGTTGATTTTTTTGAATATCCCGTTAGCACTGTCAGGTGGTTTATTTGCGCTAGCACTCAGAGGTATGCCGCTATCAGTTACGGCAGGAGTTGGCTTTATCGCGCTTTTTGGCGTAGCCGTACTCAATGGCGTAGTCTTGGTCTCAACGATTCGTAACCATGAGCAGCAAGATGGCCTAAATCCTGCCGAAGCGGCCTATGCGGGAGCCTCACTGCGTTTACGTCCAGTACTGATGACAGCGTTGGTTGCGTCGTTAGGCTTTTTACCGATGGCGATTGCTACGAGTGTCGGTGCAGAGGTGCAACGTCCTTTGGCGACGGTGGTGATTGGGGGACTGCTCACAGCAACTGCCTTGACCTTACTAGTTTTACCTACGCTTTACCCGGTCATTTGTGGGAAAGATAGTTGGAAGACTTTGCTTAAGCCCAGTAAAGCCTCTCACAAGCACTAAACAGGTTAATCGGTTCACATCCTGGTGATAGAGACTACTGATATACACCTGCTCTAAACTAGATTTATGCTCAAAACAAGTTTGCGTTGGCTACTCGCTTTATTCATGATGACAGCGGGGAGTTTACATTTTCTCACGCCTCACCCCTTTGTCCAGATTGTGCCAGCTTTTTTGCCAGCACCATTATTGTTGGTCTACATCAGCGGCTTCTTTGAAATCTTGGGTGGACTTGGATTATTAATTCCCTGGGTCAGTCGGGCAGCAGCTTGGGGTTTGATTGCCTTATTTATTGCGGTTTTTCCGGCAAATATCAATATGGCGGTGAATGATATTGTGATTGCTGGTTTACCACATAGTCCTGCGCTTTATTGGGGAAGATTACCGTTGCAGTTGGTTTTGATTGCTTGGGCTTGGTGGTTTACACAACCAGAAAAGCTGCCCTTAAACTCCATAAATGGTTAGCCAAGACATTCTTAAGTATGAGTAACTCTTTTAGAAATAGAAAGTTATACTCTTTCCGTTTGATTAGCAGGTTTTTGTTCTGGGCCACCAGTGGTAGAACAAGTATCTCTTGAGCAACTCGGTCTGCTTTGATAAACTACGACATCGTTGCTCTAATCGCTCTTCCACTTCTTCAATCGTCACCC
>JBBRQP010000068.1:0-15078 GCA_038226175.1 Gloeobacterales cyanobacterium | reverse complement strand
TGTGGGTACGTGAAACTTCTATACCTACCTTGACCCTTAAATCGTGGCTTGCCAGAGCGTTTACCTGATGTGTCTGCCTTGATATAGCGGTCAAAGGCTTTTTTAACCCGTTCAATACAATTCTGTAAAACCTGAGAGTGAATATCTCCATATTCAGGAAATAGTTTCTTTGTATTGAGTAAATCTTTTTTCTGCCAGTAATAATCAGGTTGCTCAATAATGGAGCCAATGCTACAGGAGATAATGGAACAAGAGTTGATAGGACATCGAGTAGATTCATACCAGTTAAAGCGTTCAGCTAGACGATAGTTATACTGTCTACGTAATAGTTCAAGCCACTCATCTATTTGAGTGATTTGAGCAGAAGTGGGGCGTAATTTGTATTTGTAAGCAACTATCATGCCCAGATTATACCCTGCCTTTAGATAACTTTTAGGCTCCTTAAAGCCACGCCGCTAACGGCGTGTTCTAGTCGCGGCGGCTTATATCCCGACGCTGACCTAAGGGTACAGCGCGGGGCTTACGCCGCGAAAGCTAAAGTTCTCTTTAGGGCTAACTACATCTAAAGAGTAAGATCAAGACGATGCATACCTGTGTGTTCCCATGCCATGGCAAATAATTTCCGGTGGTGTTACCGCACCTCAAGGTTGGCAAGCCGCCGCTGTCGCAGCAGGGATCAAGCCATCTGGTAAAGATGATCTAGCCCTTATTTATTCGGCCCATGGTGCCATCGCAGCGGGAACCTTCACGACCAACCTCGTGCGAGCCGCCTGTGTTGACTACAATGCCGAAATCATTGGTCAAGGTCAGCCCCTGCGCGCCATCATCGTCAATGCGGGTAATGCCAATGCGGCGACCGGAGAGCAAGGCGTTAAAGCAGTTCTTGAGACAGCCCGCATTTTTGGTGACTTACTCGGATGTCCCGCTAATGAAATTCTTACAGCCTCGACGGGCGTCATCGGCGTCCCTCTACCCATTGCCAAAATTGAAGCCGCTGCCGCAAATTTAGTCCATAACCTCAGCCCAACAGGTTCTGATCAAGCGGCTGGGGCGATGTTAACCACCGATCTTGTGCCTAAAACTATCGCACTCGAAGCCGAAATAGAGGGTTGCACGATCCGGGTCGGAGCGATTGCTAAGGGTTCGGGTATGATTCATCCGAATATGGCAACTTTGCTGGCCTTTGTTACCTCAGATTGCGCCGTAGACCCGCAAGTATGGCAACGTCTTGTCCGTGAGGCCAATGCCGTATCCTTTAACCAAATCACCGTCGATGGTGACACGAGTACTAATGACATGCTCTTGGCACTGACCAATGGTCAAGCTGGCAATCCTCCGATCACGGATGAACATAGCCCTGCGGGTCAATTACTCGGACAGATGCTCACCACAGTGTGTATTGACCTCGCCAAAAAAATTGCCCGTGATGGTGAGGGAGCGACTAAGTTAATCGAAGTCCGTGTCGAAGGCGCACTGACCCCAGAAGATGCCCGTCAAGTTGCCCGGACTGTCGCAGGTTCTAGTTTATTCAAAGCAGCGGTCTTCGGGTGTGACCCAAATTGGGGGAGGATTGCTGCTGCTGCCGGACGTGCTGGTGTTCCTTTTGATCCCGAATGTCTAGCGATTTGGCTAGGTGATAGCCAACTGCTCAAGGCGGGACAACCGCTGGTTTTTGATCGCCTGCAAGCGGTAACCTATCTCAAAAATGAACTGGTGCAAGTGCGCTTACATCTGGGCGCAGGACGGGCAATAGGCACAGCTTGGGGCTGTGATCTGACCTATGATTATGTGCGTATCAATGGTGAATACACAACCTAGGATCACTGAAAGCCCCCCCGCCCCATAAATGGGGAGCTAAAACCAGCTAATACTTGGTTTGGATACCGGAGAAGAAAGAGAGTTAACGCTTTATTACTGAAAGTGTAACTTTCCCCAAGAGTGCCCTGGCTCCCCATTTATGGGGCGGGGGGGCTGATTATGTATTCTCAGCCCTGTGAGCTATATTTTCTAAAACAAAAAAGTTGTCACCAAAAATAGCTAATACTTCGGCACTGTCGGATCAATTTCTTCTGACCATGCCAAAATACCACCTTTGACATTTGTCCCGTGGATGCCCTGCTCGGCTAGGATGCCTAGAGCTTTAGCTGAACGCATCCCTGACTTGCAATGAACCCACAGCTCAGAGCCATTCACTAATTCACGGATCTGAGGTATCGCTGAACCATCTTCGATTGCGCTCAGAGGGACTAGATGCGAACCGGGAATATGACCAATTTCATACTCATGGGGGTTCCGCACATCTAAGAGTATGAGGTCTTTACCCGAGCTAAGACGCTGCTGTAACTCTTGTACGGTGCCTTCGGCAAAGGTGGGTTTTTCTGCTTGAGAAGGTGGTGTAATCCCACAAAATTCTTGATAATCAATGAGCTGGGTAATCGTGCGATGCGTGCCACAAATCGGGCATTCAGGGTTTTTTCGTAATTTCAGCTCACGAAATTTCATACCCCAAGCATCATAGAGTAGCAAGCGACCTGAAAGCGTTGGCGCATCCCCAAGAATTATTTTGACCGCCTCAGTTGCCTGAATTACGCCAATCACACCGGGTAAAATTCCCAAAACGCCCCCTTCGGCACAACTAGGCACCAAACCTGGTGGCGGCGGCTCGGGATACAAGCAGCGATAACAGGGGCCATCTTGGTAATTAAAGACCGTAGCCTGACCTTCAAAACGGAAGATCGAACCGTAAACGTTGGGTTTACCCAAGAGCACACAGGTATCATTGACCAGGTAGCGGGTCGGAAAATTATCCGTACCATCAATGATCAGGTCATAATCTTTAGCAATTTCTAGGGCATTCTCAGAAGTCAATGCGGTTTCGTGGATATCTACTTGTACATAAGGATTGATTTCTAACAGGCGATGTTTAGCCGAGTCTACTTTTGGTTTACCAATCCAAGAAGTGCTGTGAATGATCTGCCGTTGTAAATTTGAGGCATCAACCACATCAAAATCAACTAGTCCAATGCGTCCTACCCCTGCTGCTGCTAAATATAAAGCAAGCGGTGAACCCAGTCCCCCGGTGCCTACACACAAGACTGAAGCTGCTTTAAGTTTCTTTTGACCAGCCAGACCTACTTCTGGCAAAATTAAATGACGGGAGTAACGTTCGTACTCAGCGGGTTCGAGTTGAATTTCATCTAAATTTGGATTAAGCATTACGCCCTCCAGCAATCGAAGGCACGATACTCACCACATCATTGGCGCTAACTGGCGTATCCCCTTTTTGGAGATGACGAATATCTTCATCATTGACATAGACATTTACAAAGTTGCGCAAAGTGCCATCGGCGGTATAAAGATGTTTTTTTAGATCTCCGTACTCAGTAGTTAATTGATTGAGCAGCTGATCAATGGTGCTACCTTCGAGTTCCAAAAATTCTTGGTTTGCCGTGTAACGTCGTAATGGGGTAGGAATGACGACTTTGACTGTCATGATGCGCCCTTGAGGTGTGAGTGCTACCTGAATCTGAGGAATGTACGGTATTCCGAGTGAGATTAGGGTGATTACTTCTATGATAACGGATTTTAGAGGACAACTGCCCCATGTCATGCGCTATCACTTTCTAATTTTACTGGCTCTTGCGGGTTGTTTGATCATTAGGGTTTATTACACCTAGTCTACGCTCTCAATATATATAAATCTATAAAGCTATTGACGTGACTCAGCTAATTTGGTAGTCTACTTATCATAAAAGTTCTCGGTGCTTCTCCAACCCCCCGCACCGAGTTTTTTTGTGCGAAGCTGAGAATAATAAGGGGGATTCATGGCGTTTTATCGACAGGTTATCCGACCACTATTGTTTAGAACAGATGCAGAATGGGCACACCGTCAGACGATGACGTTTCTCGAAATCTTAGGCAAAAATCACACCCTCAAAGCGGCTGTTAGTCGAGGTCATAGGTTTGACGAACCGCGTTTGGAACAAAAACTCTGGGGACTGACCTTTACTAATCCGGTGGGAGTAGCAGCAGGACTTGATAAATATGGCCAAGGCGTAGGCGTTTGGGAAGCCTTAGGTTTTGGGTGGACGGAAGTGGGAACGGTTACAGCGCAGGGACAACCAGGAAACCCGCAACCACGCTTATTTCGTTTACCAAAAGATCAGGCTGTGATCAACCGCATGGGCTTTAATAATCCTGGTGCTGTAGCACTAGCACAAACCTTGACTCAGCGTAGTAGTAGCATTCCTGTGGGCATCAATCTAGGTAAATCTAAAATAACATCACTCGAAGATGCCGCAAAGGATTATCTATTTAGTTTTCAACAGCTTTATACCTTTGGTAACTACTTTGTGATCAACGTCAGTTCTCCAAATACACCAGGATTACGGGAGTTACAAAAGGCAGTCTTTTTGCGAGAGATCTTTGCTCAATTACAACAAGCTAATACTGCAAATAAACCCTTATTAGTCAAAATTGCCCCTGATTTATTACCTTCAGATCTAGAGGATATTATCTTACTCATCGATGAATTTCACTTATCAGGAATTATCGCCACCAATACAACAATCAGCCGTCCCCAAAGCCTACATGACACCTATCGTCAAGAAAGCGGGGGCTTAAGTGGCAGACCTCTTACCCAACTATCAAACCAGATTATTGATCAGATCTGGCAGATCACCAAAGGGACAATCCCGATTGTGGGGGTGGGTGGCATCATGAATGCTGAAGATGCTTGGCAAAAAATTATTCACGGGGCAAGTTTATTACAGCTCTATACCGGGTTGGTCTATGGTGGATCGACCATTGTGAAAAATATTCTGCAAGGCTTAGATGCGCGATGTCAAAAATTAGGTTTAACTTCGATTAGCCAAGCTGTTGGTTTGGCACACAACAAATCAGGCGTTAGTCAGTTACGCTTCGCGCCAGACACGCCATAATAGGAGGTCTGCTTTTGAGATAATAGGTGAACGTACCGGGTAAAGTTTATTTAGTAGGAGCAGGCCCCGGTGATCCGGGATTACTGACCTTACGCGGCAAATTTTTGTTGGAGCAGGCGGATGTCGTTATCTATGACGCCTTAGTTAGCCCAGAAATTTTAGCCATGATTAGCCCAACTGCCGAACAGATTTATGCGGGTAAACGCGCAGGGATGCATTCGCTCTCACAACAAGAAATCATTGATTTGTTACTACTCAAAGTTCAAACCAATGCAGCAGTAGTTCGTCTCAAGGGGGGTGACCCGTTTATTTTTGGACGGGGCGGGGAAGAACAAGCTGCTCTGCACCTCGCACATATTGCTGTAGAAGTTGTTCCTGGGATTACGGCTGGGGTCGCAGCTCCAGCTTATTTGGGTATTCCCTTGACCCAAAGAGGGATGAGCGCATCAGTGGCTTTTGTGACCGGACATGAAGCAGCGGGAGACTATCAGCCTCAAGTCAATTGGCAAGGTTTGGCGCAAAGTGTGGATACTTTAGTTGTGTATATGGGCGTGCAACACTTGACTACGATTACAGCTGAGTTGTTGAAAGCTGGCAAGAAGCCTACAACACCGGTTTTGCTAATCCGCTGGGGAACCACACCCCGGCAGGAGTATCTCGTTGGCACGCTCGAAACTATCGTTGAACGCGTCGCACGGCAAGGCTTCACACCCCCAGCCATTATTGTGATTGGGGCTGTCGTTGAATTAGGCCAACTACCACCAGCTATCTTAAGTCCGTTTTCATAAGTGGGACATAACCTAAGTAACGGAACTTGAACTGAATATCCTTGGTCTTTGTTACAGTAAAGGCATAAGTTGAGGAGCCTAAGATGTCGCAATGGACTAAGCAAGGGCTAGGTTTAGGATTGGGTATCGTGCTCTGGCTCGGTGAACCTTCTTGGGCGAGTCCGGTTAGCGATCTAGCCCAGCAAGCTGATGAATTAGCCCGTAATGGTTTTCCTACAACAGCCGTCGAACTCTATCAAAAAGCTATTGATCTCGATTGTCAAAAGCCGCTAGCCAAACAAGAGGCTGCTTTACATTTTAATCAGGCATTACTTTTGCTCAAAACAGCTCAAAATGACCAAGCGCTAGCAGCGCTCAAACAAACCATTGCCATCAATCCTAATCACCTCAAAGGCCATGTCAACCTAGGTCTACTCTATGCAGATTTAGGTAAAAAAACTGAAGCTGAACAGGAATTAACCACAGCTTTGAGCCTCTCTGCCGGAAACGCACGACTGGCAACCTACATCCTTAAGGAAATCGAAACCCGCCATCTTACGGATAGTAGCCCAAGCGCGGCAAACCCAGCGTCTCTTCCCAGCCCAGCATCAAATTCATACACTGCACCGCCTGTGAAGACTGGCCTTTAAGCAAGTTATCAATCACCGACACCACAACAATGCGCCCAGTCCGGCCATCGGCTTCTAGGCCAATCATGCAGTTATTGGTTCCAGTGACCCATTTAGTTTGCGGATAAATGCCATTACCCATGATTTTAACGAAGGGAGCAAGCCGATAAAAGGCTTCATAAATCATCAGCATGTCTTCGGTAACTAGGCCAGGGTCTCGCATTTGCCCGTAGAGCGTAGCCATAATACCGCGACTCATCGGAATGCGATGGGGCGTAAACTGGACTTGGATTTCTGTACCACCCAACAAATGACTGCAAACTTGCTCAATCTCTGGGATATGGCGGTGACGACCGATGTTGTAAGCCACTACCGTACTGTCAGCTTCAGCAAACAAGTTATCGGCTGAGGCATTACGCCCCGCGCCAGAAATCCCTGACTTGGCATCGATAATCACGCTATCAGGCAAGATCAGCCCCTGCTTGAGTAGGGGGGCAACTGCCAGCAGAGAGGCGGTGGCATAACAACCTGGACAGCCGACCAAGCGTGTTGTGGTAAGTTGTTCGCGGTAGAGTTCGGGCAAACCATAGACCGCCTTGCTAGCTGTGGCCTGATCCTGACGAGGCAGGTCATACCACTGCTCATAGGTCTTGAGGTTATGAAAACGGTAATCGGCCGAGAGGTCGATTACCCGGCAGCCGCCAGCGAGCAAATCCGGCACTAGTTTGACCGCTACACCTTTGGGTGCTGAGAGAAAGACTACCTCACAGCGTTGGGTAATTTGAGTGATATTGACCGCTTCGGTCACCCGATCCATCGACAAAAATGGGTAGAGCTTCTGAATTGGAATACCGACATTTTGCTCTGCACCCAGGTAAACTACGTCTACTTGAGGATGATCCGCAAGCAATCTCAGGAGCTGGATACCGCCATACCCTGTAGCACCAATGATGCCAACCGTTGTTTTCACGCAGGTTTACCGATGGGGAGGGTTTGACCTACTGCTTCCACTAATGCCCGCACCGCAGTTGCCATCAGCAATTCATCGTGCAAGCGATTGACCGCCGAACCGATACCAACGCCACTCGCCCCAGCAGCTAAGGCCATGGGTACGGTAATCGTCGATAGACCCGAGGCACAAAGTACGGGAATCTCAACAGCACGGCTTAATTCGTGGGCTGCAGCAAGAGTGGGTGCAGCTTTTTCAATCAGGCCGAGAGTACCACTTTTTTCGGGATGGGTACTGGTTCCGCCTTCGGTTTGTAAGATATCAGCACCAGCACTGACCAAGGCTTGAGCTAAGTGAATCTGGGCGCTCAAGCTCAAGGTATGAGGCACGGTCACCGATAAAAGAATGTCACTGGGCAAGAGCTGGCGGCAGTGACGGGCCAGACTGAGCACTTCTTCAGCACTAAAAGTCCGGCCTTGGGCATAAAAGCTATCAAAGTTACCCAGCTCTACAAGATCAGCGCCCCAGCTCACAGCCAGAGCCAGATCTTGGGCGGTAATCGCGGAAACACATACGGGCAGGGTGGTGATTCTCTGGGCCAGAGCAATCAAATTTTGGTCACAGGCGATGTCTACAAAGGTAGCTCCCCCGCGTTCGGCAGCGCGCACAACCCGTGCGACCTGGGATGCATCAAAATTATTTAGACCACTGATGATCTTGACACAACGACGCTGGGTCAGGGCGGTTTGGATGGTCTTAACCATGAAGGTTTCCTCGTTTTTCGCTTATCTTACGCAGTTAAGGAACGGAAGTCTACCGAACTTCAGGCAAAAGTAGGTGAACTTCTGTATCCCTGTTGTCCTAGCAGCACCAAAGACACTGACTTATACGCTAGCCGCTTCGAGTAAAGCTAGCGTTGGACGAGGAATTGAAAGTAAGCGAAAATCTTTGCTATTGACAAACAAGACCAAGGTTTGGGCTTCAACTAAGACACTCGCGCTGCTATCTGGCTCTAGACGCTGAAATTGGTAGTGAAATTTGAAACTTAAGGCCGTGACTTCTGAGACCCAGACGACCATATTAAGCAAATCGCCAAACTTAGACGGTTTTTTATAATTTAAGTTGGCTTGAGCTACGACCATAAAAGGCTCGGTATCATCTCCGGTAGGTAATCTTGCGCCAAGGCGTTCAAAAAAGTCACAGCGCCCCATTTCCATCCAACGCATATACACCGCATAGTAGACAATACCGCCGCAATCGGTATCTGCACAATAAACTTTAATCGGGAAAACTTCCTGACGCACGTATCAACCTCACGCAAAATAGAACGCCCTTATCTTAACAATGCCCCAAACCAAGAGACTCTGGGAATTGATCTAGAAAGCTCAGCTATGATCAAAACTCAAAACTTCTCACAAATTTTCATATATCCCACAAACCAGATAGGTTAGCCTAGTTAAGGGAATTTTGAGAGTCTGTGCGCGTGAAAAATCATTCTTTGTCCTATTTATTAGCCCTCAGTTTAAGTCTGACCTGTTTGCCAGACCTTGCCCCAGTGCTGGCACAAACCAAAATAGCTTCCGCTGTCACAGCCCTCGAAAAAGTCCGTACTATTGAAGGGATTACCGAATATAAACTGCCTAATGGCATGAAAGTTTTATTGTTTCCTGATAGTTCCAAACCAACCGTAACCGTTAATGTTACCTATCTAGTTGGTTCGCGCATGGAGAGCTATGGTGAAACGGGCATGGCGCACCTGCTTGAACATTTGATGTTTAAAGGAACGCCTACTTTTCCTAACGTCCCTAAAGTTATGCAAGAACGCGGTGCTGATTTTAACGCTACGACTTGGTATGACCGCACCACTTACTATGAAACTATGCCAGCAAGCGATGCCAATTTGGAATTTGGTCTGAAGCTCGAAGCAGACCGCATGGTCAATAGTTTTATCCAAAAATCTGACTTAGATTCAGAGATGACCGTTGTCCGTAATGAGTTTGAAGCTGGGGAAAATAATCCTTCAAGCATCCTAGAAGAGCGGGTATTTTCGACCGCTTATCTATGGCATAACTATGGTCGTTCCACGATTGGGGCGCGTAGCGATATTGAAAATGTGCCAATTAGCCGTTTGCAAAATTTTTACCGTAAATATTACCAGCCTGATAACGCTATTCTTGTGGTTGCTGGTAATTTTGATGCAACCAAAGTTCAAGACTTGATTCAAAAATATTTTGGTACCCTGCCCAAGCCCACACGGGTCATCGAAAATCCCTATACAGAAGAGCCAGCCCAGGACGGTGAGCGCGAAGTAAGTCTGCGCCGTGTCGGTCAAGTACAAGTTTTGGGGATGCTCTATCACCTTCCGCAAGGAGCTAGTCCTGATGCCGCAACCTCGCAAGTTCTGGATCATATTTTGACTAACAGTCCTTCAGGACGCTTGTATACAGCTTTAGTCAAAGCCCAACAAGCCACCCGCATTAGTGGTAACACCTATCTACTTCATGACCCGGGAGCCTATTATTTCTCCGCTGAAGTACCTAAAGATAAGTCCTTGGCTGAAGTCAAAAAAATCGCCGACACGGTTATCCAAGCTATTGCGGCTAAAGGTGTAACTGAAGAAGAGATGAAACGGGCAAAACTAGCTCTTGGTAATGCGGATACTGACTTATTTAATAATAGTCAAGAGCTAGCTTTGCAATTAGCTGAATGGACGGCTATGGGTGACTGGCGTTTATTTTTTATCAATCGGGATCGTGTACAAAAAGTGACCGCTGCTGATGTCCAAAAATTAGCCCAGACCTACTTTACGCCCGTTAATCGTACTTTGGGTTTTTATTACCCAACCGAAAAGCCTGAACGGGTTGCTATCGCTACGGTAGCTGATGTTACGAAGGTAGCCGATAGTTATGTGCCCAGTAAAGATGTCAAAAGCGGTGAAGTATTTGATATCAGTGCCGAAAATTTACTGAAACGCTCGCAACGCAGCAAACTGCCGAATGGTTTAGTCGTCACGCTAATCCCTAAAGCTAATCGCGGTGAAACCGTAGTTGTGGACATGGATATCTATTTGGGTACGGCTGATACCTTAGCGAGCAAAAAAGGCGTTAATGCTCTTGTGGCAGCCATGCTTAATCGCGGGACGACGAAGCTCACCCGTCAGCAACTCGCCGATCAACTTAATGCCCTTAACGCCAAAGTCAGTATCAGTGGCTCAGCTAATGGCAACAGCAGCAGTGTCAGTATAGAAACAACCCGTCCTAATCTCGAAGCAACTCTCAAATTGGTCAACACGATGTTGCGTGAACCAGCCTTTGACAGTCAAGAGTTTGCCCAGATCAAACAACAAAGCCTGACTGCCCTTGATGCCCAGCGTACCGAACCTGCTGCTCGCAGTGCTGATGCTTTGGCGGTGGCACTCTATCAGCCAAGCAGTCTTTTTTATGCTGGCACCCTAGATGAGCGCATTGCGCGGCTCAAGGGACTGACCCTAGACAACGTGAAGGCTTTTTATAAAACTTTTTATGGTGCAGCTGTCGGGGAAGTAACCGTTGTTGGTGACTTTGATCCCAAAGTTGTAGCAGAAACTCTCACGGCAACGGTGGGTAAATGGATAGCATCTACCCCAGCTCAGTACATAGCCCTGAGTACCAAAGACCTTAAACCAGTGGCAGCGGCTAAATCAGACGTGATCAACATCCCCGACAAGCCCAATGCAGTTTTCCGGGCTGCGTTGCCAGTCGTGATCAAGGAAACCGATCCCCAATACACTGCGCTCGAAGCTGGCGTTTATATTTTCGGGGGTGGAGCGTTGTCCTCACGCTTCGCTGACCGCGTCCGCCAAAAAGAAGGCTATTCCTATGGGGCAGGTAGTGCGCTTCGCACTTCGACCAATAGCGAAGTTTCTACCTTCGGCAGTTATGCGATCAGCAACAATGAAAATGCACCCAAAGTAGAAAAAGCCTTTTTAGAAGAACTCAATCTTTTGATCAGCAAAGGCATTACGCCCGAGGAACTCAAACGCACCCAAGAGGCTTTGATTCAAGAAACCAAAGTTGCTCTTGCCGATGATGGTACGCTCGCTAGTACTGCCAATGACTTGGTGCTCAAAGGTAAAACCTTCCAAGAGTTAGCTGACGAAGAACAACGCATTCGCGCGCTAACGGTAGACAGTGTCAATGCGGCTCTGCGCCAATACATCAACCCGGCGATGATACGTATCGTTAAAGCTGGCGATCTCAAGTAACCGTCTCAAGAGCTTCAGGCATTATGTGCGCGCATCACCCGGACAAACTCAGCAAATAGATAATCGGCATCATGAGGGCCGGGTGAGGCTTCGGGGTGATATTGCACCGAGAAGACGGGTAAATTGAGATGTTGTAAGCCTTCGACAGTGTGATCGTTGAGATTTTCGTGGCTAATGCGCACTTCAGCGGTGCTCAAGGAAGCCGAGTCTACGGCAAAGCCATGATTTTGACTGGTAATTTCGACCTGCCCAGCCTGGTTAAATTGAGAAGGTTGGTTGAGTCCGCGATGACCAAATTTCATTTTGTAGGTGGTGCCGCCGAGAGCTAAGCTCAGGATCTGGTGTCCGAGACAAATACCAAAAACAGGTTTACCGCGAGCAACAAGTTCACGGGTCGTAGTGATACCGTAGCTCACCGCAGCTGGATCGCCTGGGCCATTAGAAAGAAAAATACCATCAGGTTGATAGGCCAGGATTTCTGCGGGGGTCGCAGTCGCTGGCACCACAAAAACCCGGCAGCCATGGGCAACCAGACGACGCAAAATATTATGTTTAACCCCAAAATCTAAGGCAACAACGCGCAATGGCGCACCTTCTGTCGTGGCACCATAGACCCAATTTTCGGCAGTACTCGCTGTCCATTCATAGGCAACTGGGGTGGTGACACGCGGTACCAAGTCAAGACCGTCCATATCAGGAGCCGCTTTAACTTGAGCCAAAAGCTGCACAGGGTCTAAAATTTCGGTTGAAATAATCCCATTCATGGCGCCACAGGTACGCAAATGGCGGGTGAGAGCACGGGTATCTACGCCCGTAATCGCAATAACTTGCCATTTGAGAAAGTAATCGCGCAGAGTTTCTTTGATGCGCCAATTAGAAGGATATTCACAAAAATTACGGCAGATGACACCTTGAACCCAAGGACGCAGGGATTCACCGTCTTCGTAGTTGATACCAGTATTACCTAGTTCAGGATAGGTAAAGGTGACGATTTGCCCACAGTAGCTAGGGTCAGTGAGGACTTCTTGGTAACCCGTCATCCCTGTGTTAAAAACTAGTTCGCCGACGGTTGTACCAGACATGCCGCAGCCAAAGCCCGAAAAAGTTGTGCCATCTGCTAAAACAAGAAGTGCCGGAAGCATCGCTGTCAAAAATTAAATCAGTTTAGCTTAACATTTTCCTGTTTATAAGCGTGGCGATCTTGAAACTCTGGCTTTATTTACCAGCCTCTTTGAAAATTATGAGATGACCACGCTATGCTCATGTGGCGAGATTTCTCAAGAAACCTCACTCTAGCTAAAACTCATCTAAAGATGGTGCATCAATTGCTCTATCCATAAAGTAAATTAGTAAATCTGTGCGTTGGGGCATGAACACGCTATCCGGGGTAAAAGTAGTTGCTTTAACTTCCTCAGAAGTAAAACGATAGTGAGATGCTAAATCCGTAGATTGCCCGACTAGCGCAAATAGTGCATCAGGGAACTGCTGAAAGAGTTGGTAAAACAGGGAGTCAGTCTTCATTTATGTCTGAAGAGGGGTTGCGGGTGCCTTATTGCGCTACCATCGTTTTACTCCTTCGTGAAGCATTACCATGGGCTACCAAGATATCATCACCATTGAGCCGGGTAAACGCAGTGGTAAGCCCTGTATTCGCGGGATGCGAATCACGGTGTACGACATCTTAGAATATTTGGCTGGAGGGATGACAGAAGCAGAAATACTAGAAGATTTCTCTGAACTTACGGTTGATGATATCCGCGCTTGTCTTGCTTTTGCTGCTGATCGAGAAAGAAAGTTGTTTTTAGCCCCTCTATGAAGCTACTTTTGGATGAAAATCTGTCCGATAGCATCATTCCACAGATTATTGATTTGTATCCAGCTTCAACGCATATAAAAATCTTATCCATGCTTCAAAGCGATGATGCTTTCATTTGGGAATATGCTAGGGCGAATGATTTTGCAATCGTTTCAAAAGATGCAGATTTTCATCAGCGCAGTTTACTTTATGGACACTCCCCTAAATTTATTTACCTGCGTATTGGGAATTGTCCAACAACTATGATTGTCGAACTTTTGCGGAAAAATTACGCCACTATTCTTCAATTTGAGATTGCAAAATAGAAAGTATTTTATTTTTGTAGCAAGTGATAATTCCTCTAAACAGTCGCTGTAACCCTCCTTTTCCCTGATCCCCTCAAGCTATGGCTATAAGCGATCTTGTACGTACTGAATAAACTCTTGAATACTCTGATATCTCCCCTGATCTCGCAACATTTTGTGAAAACTATTTAGACACGCCTGGGTGTTGGGATGCTCAATACCCAAACTCTGTCACACTACCCTAACCGCTTTTAGATAATAGGATTCCGCCTCGTCATACCTCCCTTGGGAAGTGTAGAGTCCTGCCAGATTGTTGAGGCTGGTTCCGATGTCGGGATGCTCTTCGCCCAGCAGTTTGCGCCTGAGTGTCAATGCCTGTAGGCACAAAGGCTCCGCCGCCTCGTTGTACCGCCCTTGGGATTCATAGAGTGCTGCCAGATTGTTGAGGCTGGTGGCGACAAGGGAATGCTCCTCGCCCAGCAGTTTGCGCATGAGTGCCAATGCCTGCTGGTATAAAGTTTCCGCCTCGTTATACCGCCCTTGGGATTGATGGAGTGTTGCCAGATTATTGAAGCTGGCGGCGACATCGGGATGCGCCTCACCCAAGAGCTTGCGTCTAAGTGCCAGTGCCTGCTGGTATAAAGGTTCCGCCTCGTCATACCGCCCTTGGGAGTAATAGAGAAGAGCCAGATTGTTAAGGCTAGCTGCGATAGCGAGATGCTCAGCGCCTAAACGAGACTGAGTTTCGCTGAGGCTCTTTGAGTATCATGGCTCGGCTAGGGCATAGAGTCCTTGCCCTTGATAAAAGTATCCTAAGCCAATAAAAGGCCAGATGAGTTCGTCATCACCCAGTGCAGGAATCCAATGATCGGCTACTTCAGCAAGGTGAGGGATCAGCGGGGCAACGGCCTGAGCTTGGGCTTGGGTCAAGTCATTAGGTATCTTCTCTCGAGCGAGGTTAACCATGGCGGCACAAAACGCATTCGTTTGTGCTTGCTCTAGTTCTGGTGAGGTTTTGCGCTTATCGCACAGAAATTCTCGGATTAGGGGGTGGAGTAGATAAGAATCCTCCGAAGGCTTTTGCACTAGGTGCAGTGCGTACAATGTTTCCAGCGTTTCTCCGAGCACTTCTTCACGGTCATCAGCATCTTCTTCAGGAGTTAAGATTGCTTGCAGCTCTGTGACCAGAGCTAAGGGAATCGGACTTAGGGCAAAAAGACTCAGCAGCTTCCCAAGACTTTGTGCGGGTTCTGTTAATTCGAGCCAACTTAATTCAAAGGCAGCAGCTACACCCCGTTCAGCCGTTGTAATACACTTTCCGCTTATAGAATAAGGTGTGGTAAAGAACCTTAGTCTTGTGAACCACCTGAGTGTGGAAGAATTAGAAAAGCGCTACCGCCAAGCAACGGACGGGGTGGAACGCACCCACCTGCAAATTATTTGGTTACTC
>JBBRQP010000067.1:0-15258 GCA_038226175.1 Gloeobacterales cyanobacterium | reverse complement strand
CGCTCCCAAGGCAAGCGTGACAAAGAAAGTCTTGAAGAAGCGATAGGACAAGGGCTAAAGCGTATTACAGAAACTGATGCGAAAGGTTGGTTCACTCACTCTGGTTATCTTGGTACATCCGTATGAAAACCGCTGTAAGTATCTCTGGTGAAGCTGCTAGAGACTGGGTGGTGTGTGGCTTGCGGCATTGGTGTCGCCTGTTCATAAGAGATATCAAGTCAACTTTAGGACGTTTACTCATTGGTATTTTCTTGCTTTCATAAAAGAGGGGTATTTGATACGCTCTGGCCTAAAAGTGTAGGGATTCTTAGGTTCCATGAGTCAATTTGCAACATCAGATTGCTCCTTTATGGTAGGGTCTGCTCTCTCCCCAAGCGTTGCGTTTCCCTGTACCCCAAGACGATTTAATGCTCTAGCCAAAATGTTTAGCGTGGCATTATGGTCACGCTCACATCTCACATCTACATTTGCAAGTAGATAATGCTGCTAGCTAAAAGCCCTCTTAGAAGGACAGTGTTTTGAACCCAAGTCTTCGATAAGGGTTTTTAGGTGAGCTGAGTGAGTCTACCCAATGCCTTAGCCCTAGCTATACTAAGGGGGACAAAAGGCAGAGAATAGACTGATGCGCCTCAAAACTGTCAATATTTTGCTGAGTTTGGTTGCCATCTTAGAATTAAGACCGGTGAGCGCGCAGACTGCTTATCTGCTCAACAGTGCTAAACAGCAATTAATCCAAACTAATCTAGCAACCGGTCAAAGACGGCCTGATGGACTTAACTTAGCCATTGGGACAGCGTTTCACAATGTAGCTGAGACCAAAAATGGTTTGCTTGTGATTGCCTCCGGGCAAAGTGTAACGTTAGTTGATCCCCAAACCTGGCAAATCCAGGCCACGCTAGCCCTACCCAAACCAGCTGCTCAGATGGCAACTGCTAGCGCAGAAGTGCCTACTCTTGAGGCCGGTAGTACCTTGACTGGTGCAAAATTATTTGGTTTGGGCTATACCGAAAATCGGGATTTGGCCTATGTAGGCGTGACGACACTTGCGGGCGAAAGTTTTATTTATCAGATTGATCCTAGCGCGCGCACCGTGAGTTTTTTGACCACTTTGGCAGAGATTCATCAGCCTCAGGATCTTGTTGTCAGCGGTGATGGGCTGCGTATTTATGTGTCAGCTGTGCGCTATGTCCCCGAACCAGCTGCCCAAGTCTGGACTATTAATCCCCTTAATGGCACCCTTGGTCAACCTTTGAGTATCCTCTATGACCCTCTACGTCCGCAGTTGAGCTTGAGTCGTGATGGCAATCGTCTCTACGTAATCAGTGCGGATGATAATGTGTTGACCATCAATACCCGTACCAATAAGTTGGTCGAACGGTTTGCTGTTTCTGACACTCAGATCACGCGTTTGCGCGGTGCCGCTGATAATCGCCATCTGTGGGTGAGCACCCCTGAGCGCATGCTTTACTGGGATCCTTTGGGTGAAGAGGAGCCCATTATCTATAAAGGCCACGCCTTAGACCTTGCTACAACTTCTGATCAGGTGATCTTTTTGGGAACAGATAATCAGGATGCCTTTTTACAAACTCAAAGCTATCCTGGTGCAACTGCTGATCCGCCTGTAGCTAAGCCAAAAAAAGACCAGCCTTTAGAAGCGGGCATCCGGCGGATGATTGTAACACAGCAGGAGAGTGCTCCCCTACTCAGTCATTCAGGACTAAAACGCATAGCGGTGTTGGGCTTCGAGACCCTCAACCCTCAGCCCGGCACTAGTTTGCCCGATATTGCGGATGTGGTTTCCGGGGATTTGCTCTGGACACGGCAATACGAAATTATTCCGCCATTTCAAGTGCGTTCGATCTTAGCCGCTCTTGATATGAGTGCCGAACAGGTACGTACCAGCAAGGAGGCTGCCCGCGAGGTCGCCCAAGGACTCGCAGCTGATATCTTGATTGTGGGTGATCCCATCAAAATAGAAGCCTCTGATCGGGTAGTTAGTTCTCTTCTTACTTTTTTGGGTTCGGCCTTCTTGGGTGGGGTGCCCTTGGTCTTATTGGGGCAACCCAATACCCCGCGCGTTTTGGCTAAAGCGCAAGCGCTTAATCCAGCAGCTGAGGTGATTTGGCAAGCTGATACGGTTAATTTTGATCCGGGATTTTTACGGCTCAACTCTGTTATTGAGTCCACCAATAATGCCATGGTCATAGCTGCTCACGATATTTCTAATAAGTTTTCTAAGGGTATTTATGAGCAAGTGAAAAAAGGTATGCTTACCCAAGACCCCCCACCTTTAGTGCAACAACCCAAAGTTTTGGCTGCTATTCGCACAATTGCTATTTTTGGACCCGATGCCGAAATCGGTGGCGAAGACCCGCATCAGCCCCCAGAAAGTCTAGGTAGTCTATTTGCTGCCCAATTGCGCAAAGAGTTGCATTGGCAAACCCTCAATCCCGATCAAACCCGAGCCCGTCTTAATAAGTTGGGTATTGAGCCTGTGCAAGTATTGAGCACCAATCCCCGTTTGTTAGCGAAACTTTTGGGCGTGGATGCGATATGTCTAGGTATGGTACGCGGCAGTACGTTTTATACGGGTAGTTTGTTTAACTTGGGGATGGGAAATATTTCTGATGTGGTGATTCAATATAATATTGTCACTGCTAAAGGAGAGTTAGCTTGGCAAGATATTCAAGTGAGTAATGTTCCTGGTTTAGTGGAGGATGAACGCACAACGGCAGCTCGCCGAGCCATACTTTTTATGACCAAAAAAATCAAAGAGGCCACGCCGCCTTGGGTTGCCGAACCCCTACCTACTCCTAAAACACCAGCGTCTTAAAGATCACCAAGATGCATACCCATAGAATCTTCACAAGTGCTAAGTTTTTTCAGCCAACCGCTGGGGAGCCGATCCGTTCCATTATTACAGAATCCCAAGAGGCGGCAGTTGTCGCCTGGTATATCAAGCTAGGACAGAAAGTTTCTCCTCATCTACATCCTAGTGGACAAGATACTTGGACTGTTTTGACGGGTGAAGGCGTGTATTATCTGGATAGTCTCGGTAATACCCAGCGTATTATTGCGGGAGATGTAGTCATTGCGCCTACGGGAGCTATCCATGGTGTAACCAATAGTAGCAACGAGCCACTAGTTTTTATTTCGGTAGTTACGCCCTCTGCTGCGGGTTATCAACTCGTTTTACTAGGTGATTGATTGATATAACTACACCACCACAGACAGCTCTTGCAAACGATACAAGTTAGCATAAACACCATCTTTGGCGAGAAGTTCTTGATGGGTTCCGACCTCAACTAATTCCCCACGCTTGAGCACAAGGATGCGATCCACATTACGGATCGTTGAAAGGCGGTGCGCAATAATAATAGCCGTCCGACTAACAAGCAGTTTTTCTAAGGCTTGCTGAACTTCTACTTCGGTTCCCACATCCAAGCTCGCCGTCGCCTCATCTAAAACCAAAACCTTAGGGTCACGCAGGGCAATACGGGCAAAGGCTAAAAGTTGTTTTTGACCAGTCGATAAATTACTACCCCGCTCGCGTACTTGTGTTTGGTAGCCATCAGGCAGGTTTTCGATAAAGCGATCCACATTCATAGAGAGTGCCGCCGCTTTGATTTCGGCTAGAGAATAGGTCTCACCCAAGGCTAAGTTAGAGGCCACATCGCCCGAAAACATGAAGCCCTCTTGTAGGACAATGCCCACGGCTTCACGTAAATCGCGTTGGGTCAGATCCCGAATATCAACACCATCAATCAAAATTCTGCCGCGAGTTGGTTCGTATAACCGCCCCAATAGACGAATAATCGAACTTTTGCCAGCGCCAGTCGGTCCCACAAGCGCTACTTTTTCACCCGGTTTGATCTGAAAGCTAATATCCCGAATTACAAAATCATCATCTTTGTAGGCTAAGGAAACATTCTCAAAAATGATCTCACCCTTGATCTGAGTGGGTAATTGCTTGGGTTGCGCAGGGTCACGGATTTCGACTGGCTCATCTAAGATCGCACCAATCCGTTCAATCGCCGTCAGCCCTGATTGTACTACCGTAAATTTTTCGGTGATTTGACGAATTGGATCAAACAGACGCTGGGCATACTGAATGAAGGCAACCAGTGTGCCGTAGGTCAGTTCTTTGTGTAAGACTTCGCCACCCCCAAACCAGAGTAAGGTCGCAATCGCAATTAAGCCAATCCATTCCATAACACCAGAAATGGCTGAGTCATAAAAAATAGTCTCATCCAGAGCTTTGCGATAACTTTGATTGACCCCATCAAACTGTTGGGCATTACGTGCTTCGCGACGAAACATTTGTACCACCATAATACCGAGCATATTTTCTTGCAAAACCGCATTTAGTAAAGATAATTCTTCGCGAACCCGAAAGTTGGCCGTGCGATAACGTTGCTGAAAAAATAACACGATAATCGAGATCGGAATCAGTAATGCGGTCAAAATCAGGGCTAGATCCCAACGTAAAACTAACATGAAGCCAATCACAACAATAATCGAAACTAAATCACTAAAAATACCGACTGCACCCGTCGAAAAAACATCCCCAAGCGCCTCGACATCACTGGTCAAACGGGTGATTAACTTACCCACAGGGGTGCGAGAAAAATAGGATGAAGATAATGACATGACATGGGTAAATAAGCTCTCACGCACATCAGCGGTGAGATTTTGTCCTGCCTTTTGTAATAGATAGCCCTGAGTACTGGACAATACCAGCTGTACCACTAATGTACCCACCAAAAGCCCGATATAGAGCCCAAGATTTTGGGTATCTTGTTTGAGTAACGTATCAATTACTTGTTTAAATATAAGCGGCTGAACTCCCGAAGCACAGGCCAGTATAGGTAACAATAACAAGGCGATGCCAAATAATTTTCCTTGGCGACGGGCATAGGGTAATAAACGGGCAATCAGTCCTGTATCTTTGATGATCCCTGAAGTCACATTCACACCTTTAACCCAGCTTTTTGCGTTGCTTTATCCAGGATAACCTGCGCGATGGCGAGCGTTACGTCGTAGCCGCCCTGCTTTGACACGCCGTAGCGCCATCCCCAGACTCCAGGCCGCAAAAGCTTCATCACTCATGCGTGCAAACGCGCTCAACGATACCCCAATCACCCCCGCCCGTGGCAAAAAATCTGGGATCACCGAAAAAGGCGTTTTGTCATTAAAAGGACAGCAGGTTTGACAGATATCACAGCCGACCACCCACGCTTCTAGGTCTAACTCCGTAGGCAAGGCTAGGGCGGGGTTTTCGATTGTGTGATAGGCCAGACAGCGGTTACTGTCAATGATCGAGCCGGGTAAAATGGCGTCCGTTGGACAGGCTAGGATACAACGCTGGCAAGTGCCACAATGAGCCGTTGTGGCTGGATCTGCGATGAGTTTCACGGTTGTCAGGAGCACGCCCAAAAAAACTAGAGAGCCGTATTCCCGAGTCAATAGGAGGCTATTTTTTCCGATCCAGCCTAGACCTGCTGCTTGAGCCCAGATTTTTTCGGTAACAGGCCCCGTGTCCACATACCAACGGTGACGAGCATCAGGTACAGCTGAGTCTAACCAGCGGGTAAGTTTTTTGAGTCGTCCACCTAATACCTTGTGATAATCGCGACCCTGGGTATACGTCGAAATTTTACCCGTGCCGATAGCTGAGGGCTTTTGGGGTGTTTTGTAATTTAAGGCGACGACGACCACCGATTCGATACCCGGCAAAACCTGCGTGATATCTTGCCTTCGTGGATCTTGCATCCAAGCCATATCAGCTTGATAACCCGCTGCGAGCCATTCTGTCAAAGCAGGGTTGCTATGACCTAGGGCATTAGCATGGGCAATCCCTACTTTTGAAAACCCTAATGCCAGAGCTTCTGATTTCAATTGTTCGGTTATGGTGATCATGTCAATGCTTGCCCCTAGGCTCTACCTTAGCCTCATATACCCAAAAGCCTGTGCTAGGCTAAGGTCTAGTTGCCACGAGTCTTTTATGTCTGCACCTGTGACCTTAAAACCCACCTATGGCGTACCTATTGGTACTGGTATTTTAGCCGGGGTTGTGGGGTTTTGGTTGCCAATTGTGGGACTGGTCGTTGTAGGATTGGCACTTTTTTTGGCTTTTCAGGCGCGCAACATTCAGATCACCTTTACAGATACGGCCTTTGAGGTCTATCGAGGGCAAACTTTGGTAAAGTCTTTTCCCTATAGCGAATGGAAAGAATGGCGCTTGTATTGGTCAGGTTTTCCAGTAATTTTTTATTTTCGAGAAATATATAGCATTCATCTGATCCCAGTATTATTTGACGCTAAGGAATTAGTTCGATACTTAGAAATTCATGTTGGTAAGACAGGATAACATGCGTCAATATCAGGCAACTTTGAAAGTATCCACTCCAGATAAATCTCTACATCTGATTACCTCAGAAATCCAGAGTGTCGTTAGAGATTCTGGCGTAAATATTGGCCTGTGTGTAGTTTATATTTGTCATACTTCGGCAAGTCTCCTTATTCAAGAAAATGCTGATCCAGATGTGTTAGCAGATTTAGAAATGTTTTTCTCGAAACTAGTACCTGAATCCTTGCCCTATCGCCATGCTAATGAAGGCTCCGATGATATGCCAGCCCATATTCGTAGTGCCTTAACTAAAACATCAGAGACGATTCCGATTGTGCATGGTCAGCTAGGCTTGGGACTGTGGCAAGGGATATATGTCTGGGAACATCGCACCCATCACCATCAGCGCGAACTGATCATTCATGTTATGGGTGAGCCTTGATTGTGTATCTCTACAAAGAAAGTTTTATCTAGGCTGAGATTCCCAGCCAATTCTTAATGCGCATCAAAAAGCTGAGGGTTGGTGAACCATACTCGGCTTGAGCATGGGGGTGTTTGGCAGGAGACATCAACTGCCATACCGGTTTGCCCTTTGTCAAATGTTGCTCGACTACAATCGGTACGCAATCAAGGGCATCGCGCAAGTTATACCAAATATCAGGCTGACCTGTCATCTCAACAATGACATTGGGTCCACTACCACATTGCCCTAAGCAGCCCGATTGGATTAGTTCAATATCGGCTAAGCCTTGGGTTGCCTGTTGGAAGGCCAGTAAAATGTCTGAACTACCATCGCGGCGACAGGTACGATTTTGACAGATTAAAACACGGGTGGTCATGGGGATAAACGGAGGTTCTATCTCTTATTTAAGCCTGAATAATTACTTGTGATACAAAGCCCAAGCTAAAAACCGTTCGGTCTCATACTGCGCCAACTGGCTGCTCAACCCATGAAAGACGAGATCAAAGGCATGTTCAGCCCAAGGAATCGCCAAAAAAACAGCTTGGTTACCTTGCTCGCGCAGCAAAATTTGTAACTGCTGTCCATATTTGGCTTGTACCACATGATCACGTCCGCCATAGATGAGCAGGGTGGGCGGTAAACCAGGGCGCACCAGATGGATGGGAGATGCCTGACGATAATTTTCGGGCATTTGGGGTAAAGTACCGCCCAAAAATAGCTTGAGTACTTGACGCGAATTGATCGGATCGGGTAGCGGTGGATGTAAATAGCCCTCACTCAAATCTACTGGTCCATAAAAACTGATTACAGCTTGAACATGGGCTTGGGGGCGATAGGCGGCCAAGAGTGCCAACTGGGCTCCTGCCGAACGTCCGAGCACCGCTAGGCGTGTTGGGTCAGCTTCGTAATCTCGGGCATGGGCATCTATCCAAGCGAGTCCCAAGTTGACATCCTCAATCTGAGCTGGGAAACGATACTTGGGTGCATGACGGTAATCAAGCGCAAAAATCACGTAGCCTTGGGCTGCTAGATAACGATTAAAACTCGCATCAGAATCAGGACTGCCATGTTGCCAAGCTCCCCCATAGAGTACCGCCACAGCCGGATAATGACCAGGTTTGAGGGGTAAGTAAATATTGACGGTGAGCGGACTGCCATCAGCGGCTGAGAGTGGCACACCGCGTACTTCACGGGTGGGCAGTGTGGGCGCACCTAGCAGAGCTTCGGGTAAACTAAATGGCTCAGGGCGAAAGTGAGCTTGCACGCTTGCGGGGACGCCTTTGAGATAATCTGCACCCAAAGTTATGCTTAAGGTTTGCTGCATCTGCGCTGTAGTGGCTGGAATTTGTAACAGCGGCCAGAGACTCAAAACTAGTCCACCTGAAACCAAACTCAACGTCACTGCCGAAAACGTTCCATAGCGCCACCCAGCAATGGTTAAGAGCAGCGCTAGCAGATTGAACACTACTAACCACGGACTGACCTCGGGCGCACCCACACCTAGGGTCAGTAGCGCAAATGTTGGGGCAGGTATCACAATCCAGAGACTCAAGCCTAGCCCCACTAAACTCAGAAATAACGCTGCAAAGGGTAAGACTTTCAATGGTGTAACTCCAGTAAACAGGGTGAGCTTAGTTTGCATCAAGTCGAAAAACTTCTTCCCAATGATTGATCTGACGGCTAATTTCTGAAGTGAGATAGACTTTTTGATCTGGAAAAATTTTAACCATGTCGCGCAGGGTAAAACTTAAATAATCACTACAAAAATCAACTACCGTCCGCAGGGTTTGTAATGACTCGGCATCATCACCACGAAAAGCTGACCACTGAACCACTGCCAACGGTTCGGTGTTGACGTGACTGGATAGATAGCTGAAAACGGCCTGATAGGCTTGGGAATTGAGACCCATCACATTAGCAACTTCGCTGTTATCATAAAAGATGCCCAATTGCCCTGCTTTAATTTTGCTCACTTTATCTTTGATGCCATTAAAATTACTGGCCTCGAGGATTAGATAAAAAGAATTATTAAATAGTTGCATAGCCAGCACTCTAAATTTTGTATCTATCTCAGCTATTTTTAGACTCTCAGGCATTTGTAATTTTAGGAATTGCTTTTGATCAAGCATACTGTGATAATTCCATAAACAAAAACGAAACCCCAACTCATTTTCGCCTACATCTTGAGCAATCAAATAATAAAATAAATAGTAATTATCAATTAAAATTTTAATTAAGGCACAGACTGAAGATAGATCCCGCGTCACAGTGTGATTAACGGTCTTAGAATACAAACTCTTGGGTAACAAGCGTAAAATTACTGTCGCATGCATACAAATTTTGCCAAATAAATTAGCTCCTAGTCGCAACCGTTCTTGGGTATAACTGCTGCTAACTGCCATCGCCATAGTCAAAGCGGTATCGGTCAAGGTTTCAAATTTCAGTACACTTTGGGGATAATCTGTCATTTAGGGCAATTCGACAGATTCTGGTTTTGCTAGATGTGGTAAGCCCCAGCCTAATTTTTCACGTAACAATTCAAAAAATTCTGGTTCTTTAAGCCGGATAAACCGGGTGCGATGAGGGGATAAATGCATATGGACTTGATCGCCAGGTAATAGATAGCAGCCCGAGGAACCGTCTGTGGATAAAATCAAGTCTTCATGATTAAGCGGTGGAAAGATAATCAAAGGCTCAGTATCGGCAAAAATCAATCCCCGTGCCGCCAGAGCATGAGGGCAAATTGGCGTCACCTGAAAAACCCGTACCTCGGGCGTAATAACGGGGCCACCCGCTGAGAGCGCGTAGGCTGTTGACCCTGTGGGCGTCGAGATAATCAGGCCATCCGCTGCGATATCGACTAATTTATGCCGCCCGATCAAAAGCTCAAAATGACACATCCCCGTGAAAGGTTCTTTGTGAACTACGGCTTCGTTAAGAACTAATGCTTCCCAGATGCGTTCTTGGCGACGATAAACCTGCACCTCGATCATGGTGCGCTCTTCGCAGTTGATCTGGGGCGCTGCCAAAACCTGCTCGACCGCTTGACGTGCCTGACCTAGATAGGTTTCTGTCAAAAAACCCATATGACCGGTATTGATATTGAGTTGGGGAATCTTAACGGGGGCTAATTGACGGGCTGCAGCGAGCACAGTACCGTCACCACCGAGCACGATCGCAAATTTCATCTCATGGTCAAAATCTATAGGCGTTGCTCCGCCAATGGGCGTAAAACAAAGCGGCCCTTTGCGTTGGGGAAAACCAAGTACGCCATTCCAACCAGGAGCCGTACAAACCGTGCAGCCTAGCGCACCCAAAAAATCGCCTAATTCTTTACAAGCTCTAAGCGCTGAGGGCTTGGTGTCGTTGTAGATAATCCCAATTTTTGGTGCGCCCATATCTTGCCCATTCTCGCCCGTACTCCTATGGTACGGTCTCTTGGTGGGAAAGGGTGATTGGTTTGTCGATAGCAGATAATGTCAAATTGTGGGTAATGTAAATGAAACTTTAAGCTATCTAACAAAGTGTGAAGAGCTATATTCATCGGAACCGTTGAGATGTAGCTTGGGAGAAAGTTTCAGCAAGGATGATGCTATGTCTTTAGGCCCAAACGACACCGATTTCATGGGGATTGACCGTTTTTTCCAAGAAGCCGTTTACTCTGATCACACTGATCTCAATGCTGCTTCTTCCATCGAAGTTGAATTGTACGAACATGAGCATATGTACCCTACCTTCGCCGACCTCGCTGCCAAAGCTGGGAACGTAGAAATCGCCGCGATGTTTAGTGCCATTGCCCGTGAAGAACTCGAACATGCCGAAATCCTGCGTAAGCTTTATCCTCAACTCGAAATCACTGATTCTCAAGAAACCCAAGAAGCCAAACGTCTAGTAGCTCAGATTCGCACCCAAATGGATGAAGTGGCCAGCGATCCGCGTGGTTTGCGCCGCGCTTTAGAAACCGCTCTAGAAGTAGAATCTATCGAAGCTACCAAGACCTATCCTGCTTTCGCAGCCCTTGCTCGCGCCCAAGGAAAACCAGAAGTGGCCCATGCTTTCGACGAAATTACCGTAGCTGAAACCCGTCACATGAAATGGGTACAACGCGCTCTAGAACAACTCTGCGCATAAATCACTGCAGTCGGAGTGGGTTATCATCCGCTCTGACTTTAAGCCGTAACGTCTGTTTAGGGCACCATCTTCTCGTGCCAAGATAAAAGCGCGCGATTAAGAACTCATGGACAGCAAGCGACCTGAATTATTGGCTCCAGCGGGAGATTGGGCCTGTCTCAAGGCAGCGGTCGAAAATGGTGCAGACGCCGTTTATTTTGGTTTAAACCGCTTTAATGCCCGGATGCGTGCCGAAAATTTTGGTACAGAACAGTTGCCTGAGATCATGGCTTACCTGCATCGGCGCGGTGTCAAAGGCTATGTCACTTTTAATACATTGATATTTAGCCATGAGCTAGCCGCAGCTGAACAATATTTACGCGCCATTATCACGGCAGGGGTAGATGCCGTTATTGTGCAAGATATCGGTTTATGTCGCTTGATACGGCAACTCTCTCCAGATTTCCCGCTGCATGGGTCAACTCAAATGACGGTCACGAGTACCGCTGGGGTTAAATTTGTCCGTGAGTTAGGCTGTCAGGTGGTCGTGTTAGCTCGGGAATGTTCAATTAAAGAAATTAGCCGGATTATGCCCGAGGTGGATAATTTTCCCCTAGAGATTTTTGTACATGGGGCTTTGTGTGTGGCCTATTCCGGGCAATGTTTGACCAGCGAAGCTCTTGGTGGTCGCTCAGCCAATCGCGGAGAGTGTGCTCAGGCTTGTCGGATGCCCTATCACCTGATTGTTGATGGTCAAGAAGTTGCTTTGGGGGATCAAAATTATTTACTGAGTCCTCAGGATTTGGCTGGCCTAGAGTTATTGCCAGAATTGGTGGATTTAGGATTAGCTTCCTTTAAAATCGAAGGCCGTCTCAAAAGTCCTGAATACGTTGCCAATATCACCAAAGTTTATCGTCAGGCTCTTGATGCCGCTTTAGGTTTGAGAAACACGCCTGATCCGGCCCAAGACCGCTATGACCTGGAAATGGGATTTTCTCGGGGTCTTTATACGGGCTGGCTCGCTGGCATTGATCATCAAGCCTTGGTTCACGCCCGTTTTGGGAAAAAACGTGGCGTTTATCTGGGGCATATCCTTGAGGTGACACGCCAGCAAGTTCGGATACATCTCGAAGCACCCTTACAAGCAGGTGACGGCGTAGTTTTTGATTGTGGACATCCGGATCAAGATGAGGAAGGCGGGTCGGTCTATGGCGTTCATGCCCAAGGTAGTGAAGCTTGGTTGGAGTTTGGTCACGGACATTTAGATTTCCGGCGTATTCGTGTCGGTGATAGGCTCTGGAAAACTAAAGATCCAGCATTAGAACGCAGGGTTCGCCAAACTTTTGCCGGAGAAGCTCCGCGCTTTCAGCGTCCCTTGATGCTTGAAGTCTATGGGGCAGTGGGTGAATTTTTGACCGTGGTAGCCCGAGATGAGCACGGGTATCAGGTGCGCGTTAGGTCGGCTATGCCTCTTGTAACAGCTGACTTGCAACCGCTCACTAGCGAACGGCTACGTGAACAATTGGGACGCTTGGGAGGGACAGCTTTTAAGTTAGGAACATTGTCTAATCACCTTATCGCAGAAGTGATGATTCCTCTAAAGGAACTGAACCGTTTACGCCGTGCGTATGTTCTGCAATTAGATGAGTTGCGGGCTAAACCTTTACCTTGGCAATTACGCGCCGAGCCGTTACCTGAGCTAACTTTTTTATCTACACCTACTAATCCTGACGCACCCAATCTGATCGTGCTTGTACGTAGCCCAGAGCAACTCAAAGCTGCTCTTCAGCTCGCGAGTATTACCTTATATTGTGAACTTGAAGATATCCGCTCCTATCGTGAAGCAGTTAATCTTGCTCATAGGTGCGGAAAGTTACTTTATGTTGCACCACCACGTATTACTAAACCGGGTGAAGAGAGTTTATTACGCCAAGTGCGCGCTAGTCAAGCTGATGGTTATTTGATCCGTAATTACGACCAACTCAGTTTTTTCGACGGTGAATACTGTATTGGTGATTTTTCTCTGAATGTGACTAACCCCCTAACAGCGGCTTATCTAAAAGAGCGTTTTAATTTAGAACGGTTGACGGCTTCCTATGACTTAGATATTCAACAACTCACAGATTTATTAACCGCAACACCTCCTGCTTGGTTTGAAGTCACGATTCACCAACATATGCCGATGTTTCATATGGAACACTGTGTATTTTGTGCTTTTCTCTCAACGGGTACTGACTATACTAATTGTGGTCGTCCCTGTGAACATCATCAAGTAAAACTACGTGACCGCGTAGGTAGTGAACATGTGCTCAAAGCGGATGCTGGCTGTCGTAATACGGTTTTTAATGGTCGTGCTCAAACCGCTGCTGAATATGTAGAGCGCTTACGTAAACTGGGTCTTGCTGATTTTCGGATTGAATTTGTCCACGAAACTCCTCAGCAAATGCAAGACATTATTAGCCGTTACCAACAGCTTTTGAATGGACAAATTTCTGGCTCCCAACTCTGGCGAGATCTACAACTACAGCCACAATTAGGGGTAACCCGTGGTTCGCAGCGTGGTTGAAGCTCCCCTGACCCAACTCTGGGGAGAGCTTGAGCCAAGAGATCTTAGTGTTGCTCTCCTACCCTGATTTTAGGGTGATGTTACAGCCCAACTAACTTGGCACTCAATTCCCACATCCGTTCGGCCTTCTCATCATCGCGGGCTTGGGGTGAGACCTTTTGAACAAAGGATTGGCCTAATTTTTTCTGACGATTGCCCCAGCTGAAGTAAGCTCCAGATTGTTTGTATTCTGCATCAGCAACCACCATGGCAACCCGTTCACCCGATAGTTCTTGAGAGACATAGCCCCCTGTGATGTTTTTTTGGAACCAGGGGAAGATGGTTTGGAATAGTGGATAGTGATTGCGAAATAAGGGCGTATCTGCCACACATCCTGGATAAAGAGATGAAAAGGTAATACCAGTTGTTTTGTGATAGCGGCGATGGAGTTCGCGCATCGTCAATACATTACAAACTTTACTATCTTTATAGGCTTTAACAGGCTCAAACTTTTTGTCATCAATCATCACATGGGTACCCTTAAATCCTGCCACAAAACCCTCAAAGTCACCCAAGTCAGGGCGTGGTGGAATCTTGCCGCCCAATTCATCGGGATTATGGGTAACAGTTCCAAGAATTACTAATCGCGGGTCAGCAAATGATGACTTTTTGAGGTCTTCTAACATCAGATTACATAACAAAAAATGACCAAGGTGATTGGTAGCAACGCTCAATTCATAGCCTTCGGGCGAATACAAGGGTTCTTTAATCAAAGGCAGATAAACCGCTGCATTACAGACCAGCGCCTCAAGAGACTGGCCTCGTGCCCTAAAGTCCTGCACAAACTGACGTACACTCGCCAATGAAGCTAAATCCACATGCATCAACACATGATTCTTAATATCAAGTTCTTTGGCTACAGTTTCGGCCTTAGCCAAATCCCGACACGCCATAATTACCTGCCAGCCTTTGAGAGCTAGGGCTTTAGCGGTATACAAACCTACGCCTGATGAGGCTCCAGTCACGATGACTGTTGGTTTTTGTTGTTGATTCACCTTTTGATGACTCCATTAACTGTTGCACCACATTCTAGCGTGGCATGTCATTGTACCGATGTGTTCGATTTTAATATTACGTAAATTTTAGATGTATGTATTTTAAAGTTGCTTGGAGGAAACGCCCTAACTGTCCAGTTTTTATATTTCGCCATAGCCATAGTAGTAAGGACTGGAAATTAAAGATTTTTCGCGAAGTCTCATATCAATGCTTTCCCAATAATTAGACCAATCATCCCATCCTTGTTGTTCACTCCCAAAGGAGGTATTTAAAAAGCGGAGAATTGCAGGTATATCGTCAGGGATAACAAGCTGATGGTTTAGAATCTCTAGTTGAGATAAAACGGGTATGTCAAGAAGATTGTGTCAGTGTGGAAATCTCACATTGGTAACCTCCCTTCAAACTCAATCGCAAACCGATTTAAGGCTCCTTTCCAATCTCGGATGGGCATCGTCCATTTCTTCGATAGGTTCTGAATCGCCAAGTAAATGACTTTGAGGGCCGATTCATCGGTGGGAAATGCCCGATGGTTGCGCAGTACTTTGCGCAAGGTCATATTTACCGATTCAATAGCATTAGTGGTGTAGATCACTTTACGGATATCGGTTGGGTATGCAAAGAAAGGAATAATCCGCTGCCAGTGGGTCATCCAGGATTTGCTGATAGTCGGGTATGGCTTATCCCAGCGTTGGGCAAAGGCTAGTAACGCTTGTTCAGCCTGTTCTACAGTAGCTG
>JBBRQP010000066.1:0-15517 GCA_038226175.1 Gloeobacterales cyanobacterium | reverse complement strand
GATTGAAGAATGTTGGTCAAAACTAAAGCAATGGCTACGCTCCCAAGGCAAGCGTGACAAAGAAAGTCTTGAAGAAGCGATAGGACAAGGGCTAAAGCGTATTACAGAAACTGATGCGAAAGGTTGGTTCACTCACTCTGATTATCTTGGTACATCCGTATGAAAACCGCTGTAACTGTCCTAAAATGAATATACTCATTACTGCGCGCATCAAGAGCGTCTCCGTAAGAACACTGATGCTAGTGTAAAATTTTTCTAGCTCCTTAGAGAGGGGGTAGAGCGCAATAATCTTATAAATCTTGCATAACTGCCATTAAGGTTTGAGCTGCAGCTTGCCCTGCCAAAAAGGCTCCTTCGACCCTGCCCCCAGCACACCAGCATCCGGTCAAGGCCAAAGGTAAGGGCACCTTGGTCACAAAAGATTGCTTTAAGGAATGCACAGGTTGGGCATACCGCCAAAAATGCGCTTGAGCCCAAACAGGCACGGTGAGTGCAAGATTGAGCTGCTTGCTTGCCTGCGCCAGCAAGAGTCTAGTCACCTCAGACCGTTCGGTAATCTGATGCACTTGGGCAAACTCTGGGGTACTGTGTAGCAAAAGAACCGGCATCACTGGCTGCACTCGCTTGCTCGAATCTAGAGCACTCCAGGCAATTAACGGATCATCCTCCCACCGCAACGCTGGAGGGACAGCTAGAGGCTGGGCATATCCCGCAAAAACTGCCCAACAGGCAGCAAATTCGACCCCAGTACTACTAAGTAAATCTGCGTCCAAACCCTCTAAAATGACCAAGCTTTGGGGTAAAGGCGGGGTCATTAGGAGGGCGGGCGCTTCATAAACTTGGCCTGTTTCGGTCTCAATGTGCCAATGCTGGTGGGCGCTGACGTAAGTCACTTTAGTTTCTAAATCAATGATCAGATCTTGGGCTAAGGCTTTGGTAAGTGTGGTCATGCCCTGTGGACAGGCATAACGCGGATAATGATGAGAAAGCGGTGCTGAGATTAGACCGTGAGGGGTCAAGGTTGGCACATCTTCGACCCAAACCGCGACCTGACCCTGCGTGCGTAAGGGTGCCAAAAATTTGGCAAATCGTGGGTCACGACAAGTAAAGTATTGGGCGCCATGGTCTACCAAGATTTCGCCTTGGGTGGTTTGGATACGCCGTGTGGCAGCGCGTCCTCCGACGCCCCGCGATTTTTCGAGGATGCGTACTGTGAGTCCTGCGTGTACCAAAGCGCGTGCAGCACTTAATCCGGCTAATCCGGCTCCCACAATTAAAACATCTTGCATCAAGTTAGAAGGGGGTTTCTTGGATGACGGGTGAACGGCGATAACTGGGCTGTTTTTTGAGGAAATTCAAAAAATCTTGCAGCTCATCCTCGGTCAGCTGTTTACGCGCACCTTTACCATAGGTTCGACTAAGATGCGCTTTACCTTGTTGATTATCCCAGCCGATGCGTTTGAGTTCAACATCAGTTGCCGCAATTAATTCTGATAGGTCAACAAAATCTTCTTCGTCGGGTTCGTAGGCGGCAAAGTTTGGTAAGGGCGGGGCAGCATGTCCATTACCGTTGCCATTACCATTACGGCGCTCTTCGACCGGAGGTAAGAGAGGCTGAACTTGAGCCACCACTGGTGCGATAGGCACACTTAGGACTGCGGCTTCTTTGATGAATCCGCCTAATTTCAAAGCTCGTAGAATCGCACTATCTTCGGCACTTTCTACAGTTTCCGCTGCTGCAAGCCCAGTTGCAACCGTATGTTTATCTACGATTACTTGGGCACGGACAAAATATAAGCCCTGCTCTGCTTGCAATAATTCCGTAACCACCGCACCCATTGGATGGCGGGAACGAAATTGTGCCAAACCTGATTCCAGCACCATTCCGAATCTCCAGTGTGTTAACTAAAACATAACCCATCCCTTCAAGTTCTCACGATCTAGATTTGTGGATTACGCAGGAAAAAGGAAAGGGTAAGATGGTAAAGCCTGCCCCAACGAGGGTGTGACGGTGTTCAAAAGTTTAACGAATTTATTCGAGGGTTGCAAAAGCGATATCGAGGTCGTTTTTGAAAAAGACCCAGCCGCAAAAAACTGGCTCGAAGTGCTGTGCTATCCCGGTTTGCACGCCGTACTCGCCTATCGGTTGGCTCATGGTTTGCAGGGTTTGCAAGTGCCGGTTGTGCCGCGCTTGGTGTCTTTTTTTGCCAGATTTCTGACAGGGATTGAGATTCATCCGGCTGCCCGTATTGGTCATGGCTTTTTTATTGACCACGGCATGGGTGTCGTGATTGGCGAAACCGCGATCATTGGTGATAATGTCTTGATGTACCAAGGCGTTACCTTAGGTGGTACTGGCAAACAATCGGGCAAACGCCACCCCACGCTGGGCAATAGTGTTGTGGTTGGAGCGGGGGCGCAGGTGCTAGGCAATATCGAAATTGGCAATAACGTACGCATTGGAGCTGGATCTGTGGTGCTCCATAGTGTTCCCGCTGATTGTACAGTCGTCGGCGTACCTGGTCGAGTAGTTTATCAGGGTGGCAAGCGCCTCGATCCCCTAGCCCATGCTCAGATTCCTGATCCAGTTGCTGATGTGATTCGCGATCTGATTGCCCGCGTCGAAGAGCTAGAGGCCGAACACCCTAGTCATCGCAAGAGTCTCTACCGTGAAGAATTTCATAACCATGGTCTTGGCATCTAACCCCTTGGTTCTAGGCATTCTCGCCAATATAAATTTGTCCGCTACTGTGATCCCAAGTCACGCTCACCTGCTCAAAAAAAGGCACCCCCAAAATCAGATCAGCGGTGGCTAATACCTCTGGAGGGGCCTGCTCAACAACTAAGACGCGGGGCGGATCAAAGCGCAAGTATAAGTTACCCAAACGGAATTTAAGGATACGTGTGACAGCGGCTAGCTGGACATCCGGGCGTAAGGGTAAGGTAATAGCAGACAAATCTTCTTTAGTTACGCCTAGTTTTGCGGCGAGACTCGGGCGCAAAAAAATAAAGGCACAACTGCTATCGAGCAAGGTTTGGATCGGGGGGTCTTGGCCTAATAATACCCGTGCTGGATTACTTGCTAATGGTAAGGTCACCGAAGCTGGATAAAAACTCGGATTAAGAATGAGTCCGGCGCGTTTGCCCCCAAAACTTAAAGATACCCGCCGCAGCTCAGGTAAGACTGAAGGACAAAGTAAGCCCTGTACCTGAAGGCGATTTACCATACTCACGACACTGGCGGTTGGACCCTCGAGCGTATCGACGAGCAAAAAGGGACAGGTTTTTCGCCAGCCACCCAGATTTAAAGACGTATCGACTAAAGTACCGCTTACCCGTGAACCATCACTGTAGGTTAAATATTTGGTAGTTTGGGGCAGCTCTGTCGGTATAGGTACCTGATGGACATCGACCCAACTTTGTTCGTTACCCGTATCAAGTAATAACGTAAATGTTTTGCCTGCCACTTCAGCTTCCAAACTATAGAGACTATAGCCGTGGTCTTGGATACGCTGTGCAGGTAATCTAGTCTCTGTGGCAAGCGTCTGACTGTGGGCTGCAACTCCCAAGCCAGCACTGGTTGTCAACAAAAATTTACGACGGTGCATAGCTGTATTAAATCCTACTCAGGTTAATACGTGGCTATCCTTAAGCCTAACAAAACCAAATTCATACCTGACAATAGTTTAAAACTTACGCCCCGCCCAAACTACCCGCCCGATAATACTAATATCTTCGTGACCAGGGTCAACGGTATAGGCTTCGTAGGCTAGATTTTCACTTTTGACCCGTAACCGTCCGCCCGGTAGCCATTGCAAACTTTTGATCAGTAGCGTGCCGTTGATGCGTAAAACATACATACCATCAGTGCGTTCGCGGTTGGCATGGTCAATCACCGCCATATCACCCGCTCGTAAAAGAGGTTCCATCGAATCGCCGCGCACATACAAGGCTGATAAGTGGTCGGGCTGGGTGTGCAAAACGCCACGTACAAAATCCAGACTCAAAGCCAAGATATCTTCAACTTGCTCCTCATCGGTAAAAGCCCCGCGACCAGCACTCGCCTCAAGGGCATAGCGCGGAATCATCACCATATCGGCACTTGTATCTTCTTGACTCATAGATAGGACGGCTTGTCCCCGAGCGAGAGCCTCAATCTGTTCGATGGGAATGCCGATCCCTTGGGCGATTTTTTGGAGAGTTTTGTGTTCGGCTTGATGACCAAGCAGCATATTTTTTTTCAATCCAGCTGCGGATATCTGACAGCGCTCAGCTGTGGCCTTGAGGCTGTAGCCCTCTTGCCGCATCCAAGTTTGCAGCATTTGCCCTAAAGGAGAAATATTAGACCATTCACGACTCATCACATACACAGGTGAAAGGGTACTTCTGAGCATACCATAACTCCCTTAAAGTAACTAAGGTTTACTAAAGTAAACTGCGGTGCTTGTTTTATGACCAAAAAAATACTATAGTGAATTCACAGGTCATGTGGGTTACATATTTGGTGTCCCATTTCCTGATCGCTAAGGAGTTTGTCATGCGTGCAACATTTCAACCTGTGCTACCGCAAGCCTCTTGGCAGCCCCAGACCTTTTTACCGCAACCGAATAGGTTGATCGCCAAACCTACCCTGATCCGTAAACGCTCTGCTGCACATCATTGGGAAAATTTGGGTAAGTTCGTGGTGTTGCTGACGGCTGGTTGGTTATGGCAGGAAATTGTCTGGCAATGGCTGACCCGATGAGATAATAGAGGAACAAGCTCCATGGTGGATGCAATGAGCGATACGTTTGACCCGCAAGCCTTTCTGGCCAAAATTGAAAGCATCGTCAAAAAAGATGCACCGCTGTTGACAGTCAGCCGTATTGAAGATGACCTCTATGTTGTGAGTTTCCCCGGTCATAACAAGCAAGTTTGGATCAAAGCCGCTGATGATGGCACCAAGTTCCGTATTTATAAAAGTCTAGTGACTACTACTAAACCAGCGCAGCTTGGACAAATTTCTCCCGCCGGCGAAGGTTTTTTGGGTGAAGTACTGGCTAATTATCAAGATGAAGTAGGCAGACCACAGAATTAGGTGATGTCTTGGTCTGAGCCATTGCCTATGGTTTTATCAGGCAGGTTTGTTACTTGTCATCCGCTAGAACCTGAACGGGATGTGGCTGACTTGTATCAACTTACCCATACTTCAGAAGCTGATCGGCAAATTTGGCAGTATTTACCCTATGGTTCCTTCGCAAGTCAAGCTCAGATGTTGACTTGGCTGATGTCAATGGCAGGTCAGATAGACCCCCAATTATGGACGGTTTGGAGTCATGCCCTGGAGCGAGCTGTAGGCATGATTGGTTTGCTAAGTATTGATGCGGCGATGGGACGCGCCGAAATTGGTCATGTTTGGTATGCGCCATTAGTTCATCGTACTAAGGTCAATACTGAAGCTACCTATTTGCTGGCACGCTATCTTTTTGATGATCTTGGCTATCGGCGGGTCGAATGGAAATGCCACAGCGAGAACCAAAAAAGTCGGCAAACGGCACTGCGGATGGGTTTTACCTACGAAGGTTGTTTCCGGCAACACATGTGGATCAAAGGCCATAACCGGGATACAGATTGGTTCTCAATGCTAGATTCGGAATGGCCTGAGCGTAAAGCAAAGTTTGAACGTTGGCTTTACACATCAGAGAATATCTCTCTAGCAGCACTGAACACAACTCGGCAATGAGTACATTCGGGTAAAAATTTAACTAAAAACTAATCCTGCTTGGAAGTGTTTCAAGTTAATTAAAATTATTTTCCCCACATGCTTGCGGGCATGTAGAGATTCTTAAGCATCTACATTTAATAACGCCTGTTATTCAGGCAATACGCTCTGGACTTGCTCTATCGTCAGATTCAAAATATTGGCAACCTCCTCAACTGCAAAACCACGCACCACCAAAGCTGGAACCGCCTCTAGTTTTGCCTCCAATTTGTCTTCATCATGAGCTTCTTGGAAAACTTTGGTCTTATACTCTTTCCGTTTGCATAGTCAGCCCCCCCGCCCCATAAATGGGGAGCCAGGGCACTCTTGGGGAAAGTTACACTTTCAGCACTAAAGCGTTAACTCTCTTTCTTCTCAGGTATCCCGACCAAGTATTAGCTGGTTTTAGCTCCCCATTTATGGGGCGGGGGGGCTTGCTCAGGGCATGAATGACTATCTGAGTGGATCAAAACTTTTAGCTCTGGACACCTGCCAACCAATCCGTTGGTTTCAAATAAACTTCGTACAGTTCGGCTTCGGGTGTACCAGGCGTAGGATGCCAATCGTAGACCCAGCGTACCAAGGGCGGCATTGACATCAAAATGGATTCGGTGCGGCCTCTGGTCTGGAGACCAAAAATTGTACCCCGGTCTTGAACTAGATTAAATTCCACATAACGCCCCCGGCGATACAGCTGAAAATCCCGCTCCTCTGGTGTCCAAGGGTCATCCATCCGACGTTTGACAATGGGTAAATAACTTGTGAGAAAGCTGTTAGCACTAGCTTGGGCAAAAGCAAAGGTTTTCTCCCAGTCACCCGTCTGATAATCAAAGAAAATACCGCCAACCCCACGCGGTTCATCCCGATGTTTGATATAAAAATACTCATCACACCAGGGCTTAAAACGGGCATAAAACTCCGGATCGTACACGTCACAGACATTTTTGAGAGTTTGGTGAAAATGCACCACATCTTCGCGGCGCGGATAATAGGGCGTTAGATCAGAACCACCGCCAAACCACCAGGTCGTCTCGGTTTCAAAATAACGGTAATTAAAATGTACTGTCGGGATATGAGGATTACGGGGATGAAAAACCAATGAAGCACCAGTCGCAAAAAAAGGTTGCCCCGCCGCACCGGGCTTATTTTCAATGATTGAAGGGGGTAATTGGGGCCCGAAGACTGCCGAGAAGCCGACCCCAGCCCGTTCAAAAATTGTGCCCTCGGTCAAAACCCGTGACCTGCCGCCGCCGCCTTCGGGTCGCTCCCAGCTGTCTTCATGAAATTCTGTGCCATCAAGAGCTGTAATCGTCTGACAGATGGTATCTTGCACCTGACGCATAAAATTGCTGACACGGGTTTGGGTAGCTTGAGTCATGATCAGTCTCATCGAAATAGGACAGAGATTACAGCTGAGGGAACTTAAATCCCTGGGCATCTTCTTTAAAATTAAAGCATTGTTGCCGACTTGAGGTCTTGATGTCAGGGTTTTACCGAAACTATCGGGGGCTAGGGTTAGCCTTGACCAGTTTACTTTACTTTAGCCAGCCGATTCTGGCTCAGACTTTTGGCGCTTTACTCAATCCTTTGGTACAGTACTGGGTTCGTTCGCAGGTGCAACAAGTTGATAATTTGCAGGTCAATATCCAGGGTGCCGACCGCGATGTGCTCAATGGTCAAATTCAAAATCTCCAGCTTTCTGGCAATAATGTCATCTATCAAGGTATGTCCGCCCGTTCGATCCAACTAACGGGTAATGATATTCACTTAGATACGGCTAGTGCTTATCAGGGTAAGGGTTTGCACCTGCTCCAACCTGTGCGAGCTAAAGCCATCGTCAGCCTTTCCGAGCAAGATGTGAATGCCTACCTTGCCTCGCCCGAACTCCAAGCCAAACTACGGGGTCTCAATGTCCCCCTACCTTCTTTGATGGGAGGTAGTGAAACCCCGATGGCACTGGATATTACTAAACCTAGTGTGGTCTTACAAAAAGACCGCTTACAACTCAATGCCACCTTACAAGTACAAAAGGGTGAACCTGCTCCGATTCGGATCACAACTGGTGTAACCACGGCTAATCTCCATCAGCTCAAACTGGTTGACCCGCGCTTGGTAGATGATAAAGATACCAAAGGCGTACCCATTGATCTGCTAACTAACCTCCTGATCCCGATTGGACAACAACTCGAAGTCCGCAAAGTCAGCATTCGACCGGGCTTTTTAGACCTAGAGGGTGATTTTGTAATTAGTCCTTGATCGAGACTTTTGGGGTAGAACGCACTTCAAGTAAGCTAATCCTTAAACTCTTTTTAACTCTTGGGTGGTCATATTTTCGTACCATAAGCTAACCGACTTTACCTGTTATCCCATGCACAAGCAGATGTTGCTATTCGCTCTACTATTACTGAGTGTTACCTGTGACTTGCGCTGCTATAGCATAACCTATTTCCACCTCAGTAGCAGATTTGCAAAAGCCTAATAAATTTAAATAAAAGTGTTACCTTATAGTTGGTGGCGGGACTAATTCTCTCAGCGGTGTCCCAACACTAAATGGCGATCCTAATTTAGCAAAGCCCTCGACCTTTACCCTAGATAATCTTCCTTGTCCTAGTACGGTTACCTGCCCTTACGCTTTCCCTTCCTCACACCCTAATGTTACTGTGTTCGTTAACTCACCAGCGACCTATCAGCAGACTCTAGCCAGAAAAGAAGTAGTGACATTAGCACCAAATACAATCCTCAATGTTGGCAGTGGCTATGGTCTCAGTGTAGCCCTAGGCTATCGCTTCAGCCCTAATTTTCGGGCAGATGTTGAATTTGCATACTTCAAAAGCACGATTTCACTCTCTAACCCAAATGTTATTCTGACCACCACTGACATCACCACAGAAACTGCCAGTGGTAGAATCTCAACCGTTAACAACAAGACTGGCGTAGTAGATCTTACATTTACAACCCAACACATACCAGCCCCTGTCCCGGTTGCGACAACGCTTACGCCACTCGCTGCTGGCTCGACTAATATCGAAAACTACGCTGTAATGTTTAACGGCTACTACTATTTTGTCAATGACTCTGCCTTCACGCCCCACGTGGGAGCAGGCTTTGGCTTTAATACGTACTCCTTTGGGACACTATTTGCTGGCAATACACCAATTATCAATGCTTTCACCGCAGGCAACTTTGCCTATCAGCTGAAAGTCGGCGTAGCGGTTGATTTGGTCGAAAATCTAGCTCTACAGGTCGGTTACCGTTACTTTGCTACAGCGACCGTCAAGATTAACGCCTTAGGTTTCACCAACAACGAAGCCCCCGCCCAAGGCATTGGTAGTCTAGACGCATCCCTACGATTTAGTTTCTAAGTCAAGATTTTTTGATGTTTCATAATGAGAAATCCCGATTGTGAGGTTCTATCAAGCCCATCACATTGCAATTTATGAACCTATAAAAGACCCCTTCATGTCATGACCCTAGCCTTATACAAACTCTGTGTCATCTCTAGGAATCTTCAGAAAACATTAAATAATGTTGCGACAACTATGGTATCTTGAATACGAATCTAAGTGTTCGGCATTCGGGAGTAAGGTCTTGGTTGAAGGGTTACAGAGCACGGACAGCCAGCCAGCTGCGTCCCCCATGGCAGATTATTATGATTTGCAACGGCGACTTTTGTTGGTGATGGTGGTTTTAACCGCTGTTCTATTTCCCGCAACCTATGTTCTTTATTCTTTGAATGTAGCGATTAGTTATTTGTTGGGAGCCTTGGCCGGCATGATGTACTTTTACCTCTTAGGAAAAGCCGTCGCTAGTCTAGGGGTGCAAAAAGACCGGGTTGGTGGCCTACGGCTGCTGGTTGTCGGGTTAGTATTTGCCATTTCCATCAAGCTAAACATGCTCCAAGTCGTACCAACATTTTTGGGGTTTATGACTCTAAAAGTAGCTATTTTGGGTGATGCACTTTGGTTTATGTACCGTGATGCTTTGCGTTAACTTTTTACTTGTCGGGTGAACCATGCTTGCCTTGAATGCCTTACCAACCTTGCCCTTAGCTGCCCTCGAAGTCGGCAAACACTGGGATTGGGACATTGCTGGATTTACGGTACATGGCGAAACCGTCGTTACCACTTGGATTGCCATGAGTGTGGTGATCATCTTGTGTTTTGTGGGGACACGCAAACTCGAACGGGTGCCAAGTGGACTGCAAGGATTCTTGGAATATGGCATGGACTTTGTTTCTGGTATTGCCCGTGACCAAATCGGTGCCAAGGACTACAAGCCCTATGTGCCCTTGATTGGTACGATTTTCCTGTTTGTTTTTTCGGCAAACTGGCTAGGACAACTACCCATCAGGGTCATACATATCCCTGGTGGCGAACTGACCACGCCCTCTAACGATGTCAATACGACCTTGGGTCTGGCCTTGATTGCCATCGTCAGCTTCTTTTATGCTGGGTTCAAAACCGCCGGCCTGAGTTTCTTTAAGTTTTTTATTATGCCCAATCCGGCTTTTTTACCCCTCAAAATTATTGAAGTCTTTGCGCGCATTATGTCGCTTACCTTCCGTCTTTTCGGGAACGTCTTAGCCGAAGAATTGGTGCTTGGAGTATTTCTACTCTTGGTTCCGTTCATCGTCCCTATTCCCTTTATGGTGCTGTTTTTGTTTACTAGCGCCATCCAAGCTTTGATCTTCGCTACGCTGACCGCTTCGTATATCGGAGAGGCCATCGAGGAAGGTCATCACGCCGTGGATTCTCATCACCATGATTGAGAGACCACTTTTTTTACCCATCTAATGGAGTCATGAACATGGATATCGCAGTTGCAGGATGTTTGGTTGGGGCGGGTCTAGCCGTCGGCTTAGCCGCTATCGGCCCTGGTATTGGTCAAGGTAATGCCGCCGGTAAAGCCCTTGAAGGGATTGCTCGTCAACCAGAAGCAGAAGGCAAATTGCGTGGTACGCTCTTGCTCTCCTTGGCTTTCATGGAAACTCTCACCATCTATGGTTTGGTGGTTGCACTAATTTTGTTGTTTGTCACACTGGGTGGTCTCCCCGGGCTTCTGAAGGGCTAAATCATGATCTGGCAGTTACTTCTGGGGGCTGAAACTCTGGGCGGTTACCCACGCGGCCCCTTTTGTCCAGCGGGCTTATTGTGTCTCAATGGCACGATGTTTGTGCAAATCATCAATTTTTTCGTGTTGGTTTTGGTGCTTAATTTTGTCTTCTACAAACCTATTCAAAAGGTTATTGAAGAACGACAAACTTACATCTTGACTAATCGTGCGACCGCCCAACAACGGCTGGAAGAGGCGAAAAAATTGGCAACGGACTACGAAGCGCAGTTGGTAGATACCCGCCGTGAAGCGCAAGACCTGATTGCCCAAGCTGAGACCGATGCCCAAAAAATTCGGGCAGACCGTCTAGCCCAAGTACAACAAGAAGCCCAAGCTCGGCTTGAATCTGCCCGTGCGGAAGTACAGCAGGCGAAGGCCGTAGCCTTAGCAAACTTGCCGCAAGAAGTTAATGCCTTGAGTGCGCAGATCACCAGCAAACTCTTGGCAACCCGATAAATAGCAACGTGATCGAGGGCAGTGGACGTGTGGCAAAATTTTTGGCTGGTAGCAGCAGAGACTGCAGAGGCAACTGAAGGCGGGAGTCCCTTTGACTTTATCAAAGAGAATAATCTCCTCAACTTTGCCGTGGTTTTGGCTGCATTGATTTATGTGGGTAGCGGCTTCCTGAAAAAACTCCTAGGCGAACGTCGTCAGACGATTGAACAGGAAATTCAAGAAGTTGAAACCCGCAAAACTCAAGCAGAGCAAGAACTCAACCGCCAAAAACAAAGCCTCGCTAACGCTGCCACCGAAGCGGCTCAAATCCGGGCTCGGGCGCAAGAAAATGCCAAACGGGTCAGCGAACAAGTCCTGGCACAAGTAGAGCAAGAAATTGCTCGTCTGCGTCAAGATGCCCAAAAAGATTTGGATAGTGAACGTGAGCGGGTGGTGGCGCAGTTACGCCGTTTGACTTTGGAGCAAACCTTCCAAAAAGTTGAAACCGACCTGCCGCAGCTGATTGATGCTGATAAACAAAAAGCCTTAATTGACCAAGGGATCGCGCTACTAGGGGTAAAGAATGCAGGATAGTAAATTAGGCGGAAGGATTGGTCAACGCTACGCTGAAGCGTTATTGAGTCTGGGTAAAGAACAAAATTTATTAGAACGCTTTGGTCAAGACTTGAGCTTGGTCGAAGAAGTTTTGGTACGTGAACCGCAATTGCAAGCCTTACTCGGTAGCCCAGTTATTGCGATTCAAGTTAAAAAAGATCTACTTAGCCGCGCGTTTGCCCAAGACATTCATCCTTTTACCCTCAACTTTTGTCAGATTTTGACTGACCGTCGCCGGAGTATGTTTTTGTTAGACGTGTGTCAGGCTTTCCAAAAACTCCTGCGTGGTCTCCAAAAAACTACGATAGCGGAAGTAATTTCAGCTGTGCTACTAACCGACGAACAAAAAGATCAGTTACAACAACGCCTGCTGGCCTTAACTAAGGCCGAACGGGTAGAGCTCAAATGCCAGCTCGATCCTGAATTACTCGGTGGCATGATTGTGCGGTTTGGTGATGATGTGATTGATGCGAGTCTGCGCGGTCAGTTACGTCAGCTAGCTCTACAACTGTCAGCCTCATAAACCTATTTGATCAACTAAAAGGTGGGCAGTGGCCCGTCTTGTATATCCAGATTATCTTGCCCTTGCTCAGTAGCCTGACTTATACTCACAGAGTCTATGAGACTCTTCATGCTGTTATCCCGTGTTTTCTCTACCTTGGCCTTGACTGGGCTTTTAATTGCTCCCACTTACGCCAAGTCTTTACCAAATTTGCCCAAAACCACGCTGACTCAAGGGGTATTACAGGTAGGCACCCTCTCACTCCAACGCTGTGTCGAAGGTCTTGCTTATTGTGGTCAACTCAATCGCCCCTTTGATCCGGCGGGTGAAGTCGCGGGTTCGATTCCGATTCGGTTCGAATATTATCCCCGACAAGATCAGGCGCATCCGGCGCTGGGTACGATTGTGGCGGTCGAAGGGGGACCGGGCTATCCGAGTACGGGGAGTTATTTAGAATATTTGACCCTGTTTAAACCATTACTCAATCACCGTAATTTACTGTTGGTGGATAATCGAGGTACGGGTCATTCTCAAGTTATTGACTGTGTCCAGTTACAAACTGCACCGACCTTGACGGTGAGAAATACGGGGCAATGTGGTCAATCTCTCGGTAATCGGGCTGACCTCTATGGCACAGGACTCGCAGCGGATGATTTAGCAGCGGTCTTAGATACTTTGCAAACAGGCAAAGTTGACCTCTATGGCGACTCCTATGGCACCTATTTTGGTCAAACCTTTGCTGCGCGCCACCCAGACAAATTACGCTCAGTCGTGCTGGACAGTGCTTATCAAGTGCCAAATTCATCGCCTTGGTATCCCTTCGATGCCCCGACGATGCGCCGCGCCTTTAATGTCACCTGTGAACGCAATAGTAACTGTCGTAATCTGCCGGGGACATCGATTGAGCGGATTACCAAACTAATCGATCAAATTCGGGTCACCCCGATCACGGGACAAGCCTATGACGGTAATGGTGACCTCAAATCTGTGACTCTCAACGCTGTGAGTCTGTCCTATCTGATGAGTGGTAATGCGACCGGGCCGGTTGTGTTTCGGGAATTAGATGCAGCAACGCGGGCTTATTTGGCCTATGGAGATACTGCACCCTTACTACGCTTAATCGCAGAAAATAACACAATTGCCGATTCGCGAGATCCTGCTCGTGACCCCAAATATTATAGTACTGGTTTATTTACGGCGGTAAGCTGTACCGACTATGACCAGATCTATGACATGACTGCTCCGCCAGAAGTCCGCTACCGTCAGCGTAATGCTGCAATTGCCCGCAAAATGATCACCGATCCCGAAGTCTACGCGCCCTTTACGATTGCCGAATATAACCAACAGCCCTTAGATTACAGTTTGTTGGATCTATGTCTATCGTGGCCTGTGCCATCCGCTGCCCATCCACCGACTAAGCCGATCCCTGATGGTGCGCAATTTACCACCGCGCCGACCCTGGTGCTATCTGGAGAATTAGATTCATTAACGGCACCTCCCGATGGACGCACTACCGCAAGCTTTTTCCCGAATGGGCAACAAGTTTTGGTGGCAAATAGTTTCCATGTCACGGCAGTATTTGACCGGGATCACTGTGCGGCCGAGATTGTACGACGTTTTGTCGATACTCTAAGCCCGGGTGATACGGCCTGTGCTGCCAAAATCACCGAAGTGCGCACGGTTCCGACCTTTGCCACGAGGTTAGATCAACTTCCAGCAGCAACAGCCATAACAGGTAACACAGGTACAACCGAAGACTTACAACGGGTTACCGCCGCAACCCTCGCCGCTGGCGATGTGGTAGCGCGGTGGTGGATGAACCAGGACTATACGGGTGTGGGCTTACGCGGGGGCAAATTCGGCTACACTTCCCAAGGTTATGTTTTCCATTACGCGCTCGATCACTTGGCGTGGATTGCGGGTGTTGAGGCTTCCGGTACCCTTGATTGGGATTATAATACGGGCTTGGTCACCGCTCAGGTCAAACTCAGTGGTTCGGAAACCCCAACGGGAACGCTCACTATCCAATGGCAGGATCGCCAACCCCAGGCACTAGCAACAGTCACTGGCACAATCGGTGGTCGGGCTATTGAGGCGGTGATGCCTGCACCCTAGGGTAAAGTTGCCATATCAACTGTACTGTTCAGTTGCAACTTGACGTTCTAGGCTTGCCCAACCTATACTCCCAACCAACGTCTCTTGGAAATCTGGTCATGACGTTACGTCTCTATATTTGCTTGAGCCTATTAGCTTGCCTATTCACCACGGCTGAGGCGAAACCATGGCCTAAACCCAGGTTAGCAGCAGAAATTTCTCAACCCACGCAGACTTACATCGCGGTTGGCAATCTATTACTCCCACAATGTGCAGGTGTTCCAGCCTATTATGGTCAACTAAACCGCCCTTTTGATCCGACTGGGGAAGTTAGCGGTTCACTACCGATTGGCTTTGAATATTATCCTCGTCAAGATCAAGCGCATCCGGCGCTGGGTACGATTGTGGCGGTCGAAGGGGGACCGGGCTATCCGAGTACGGGGAGTTATTTAGAATATTTGACCCTGTTTAAACCATTACTCAATCACCGTAATTTACTACTGGTGGATAATCGAGGTACGGGTAAATCTCAGGTGATTGACTGTCCACCCTTGCAACTAAACCCAATCATTACCTTAAGTCATATCGCCCAGTGCGGTGCGCAGCTAGGTGAGCGTTCTGACTTGTATGGTACAGCGCTTGCTACCGATGACCTAGCAGCGGTGTTGGATAGCTTACAAACAGGAAAAGTTGACCTCTATGGCGATTCCTATGGGACTTATTTTAGTCAAACTTTTACCGCTCGTCATTCAGACAAAGTACGGTCGGTGGTGTTAGATAGGGGTATGTCAAGAAGATTGTGTCAGTGTAGAAATCTCACATTGGTAACCTCCCTTCAAACTCAATGGCAAACCGATTCAAGGCTCCTTTCCAATCTCGGATAGGCATCGTCCACTTCTTCGATAGGTTCTGAATCGCCAAGTAAATGACTTTGAGGGCTGATTCATCGGTGGGAAATGCCCGATGGTTGCGTAGTACTTTGCGCAAGGTCATATTTACCGATTCAATGGCATTAGTGG
>JBBRQP010000065.1:0-17524 GCA_038226175.1 Gloeobacterales cyanobacterium | reverse complement strand
ACCAAATAATTTGCAGGTGGGTGCGTTCCACCCCGTCCGTTGCTTGGCGGTAGCGCTTTTCTAATTCTTCCACACTCAGGTGGTTCACAAGACTAAGGTTCTTTACCATACCTTATTCTATAAGCGGAAAGTGTATAATTTACAGTCCCGTATCGGGTTAATGCTCAGGGACTACAGCGTCATCCTGTAGCACCGACGCGGGTCGTCTATGTACATCGTGAGGTTAATGGGGAGCGGCATTTTGCTGGATTTGGGGGCAGGTCAACCGCTATTTTTGCAGATGCTTATCTTGATGCAGCGCAGTTACCTGGGTCTCTATTTGAAGCAGCCCGATTGTTGGTGCTAGGTACTTTAGCTTTGGCCTATCCTCAGAGTCGAGAAGCTGTCCAACGAGCGGTGAGTCTGGCGCAGATTTATCACTTAGAAATTTTTCTTGACCTCAATTGGCGTCCGGTTTTTTGGTCTGATCCTGAGCTAGCGTGTCCTTTGATCGCGAAACTTTTAACACAAGTAACTTGGCTTAAATTAACCGATGAAGAGGCAGATATTTGGTTGCAAACCCAAGATCCTCAAGTCATTGCCCAACACTTACCGAATCTACGGGGCGTTTTTGTGACAGCGGGAGCACGTGGTTGTAGCTATTGGCATGAGGGGCAAGCGGGAGAATTTCCGGCTTTTGTGGTCGATACGGTGGATACCATGGGAGCGGGAGATGGCTTTACTGCTGGGATTCTTCATCAGTTATGTCAAGTGCCATCCCAACCTATCGCTGAGATTGTGCGCTATGCGAGTGCAGTCGGTGCCTTGACAACAACCCAAGCTGGGGCAATGGCGAGTCAACCCACTGGATCTGAGGTTGCAGAATTTTTGCAGGTTAGGCAGTTGCAGAACTTAGGCCAGCTACCATGATTTTTACAGCCTTGAATCATTGGGCTAACTTTTACTAACAATAAATCTGTTGGGATGATCAAGGGTGAGCAGCTTCTTGGGGTTTGACCACTACATCTATGAGGCGTTACGATCTGGGCTTCTCGTGAATATGGGGTATAAAAACGCTAGGGTAAAGATAGCAGATAGTCGGATATGACAACGTGTGGCAAGGATTTTTGAATCTCAATAAAGATGCGGGGATGACCTCCCATGATTGTGTCGGAGCTGTCCGTCGTTTACTCAAAGAAAAGCGCGTAGGACATGGCGGTACCCTTGATCCGATGGCAACAGGTGTTTTACCCTTGGCTGTGGGCAATATGACCCGGTTGCTACCCTATCTACAAGAAGGAAAAGGCTATCGGGCAACCGTGCGCTTGGGTGTACAGACCAATACCGATGATCTAGAAGGCGAAATTATCCGCCAAGAATCCGCCGCCCATCTGACCTTGACCCAAGTGCGTACTGCGCTAAGTCAATTTATTGGCACTATCGAACAAACGCCGCCTCAATATAGTGCGATTCGCCAAGGGGGCAAACATCTCTATGAATTAGCCCGTGCCGGGGTCGTAGTTGCCGTACCACCGCGTCAAGTCGAGATTTATACGATCACAGTGGTGAATTGGCAAACTGGGGAATTCCCTGAAGTAGTCTTGGATGTCACCTGTGGCGGCGGAACCTATCTACGGGCCCTAGCACGAGATTTAGGAACAGCTTTGGGCAGTTGTGGCACTTTGGCTGGTTTGATGCGTACCCGGAGTGGCGGCTTTGACCTCTCACAAAGCCTCACCCTTGAAGAAGTCCGCCTCGCGCTGGAAACGAGTACATTTAAATTGCAAAGTCCTGTGGGGGTACTCAATCACTTACCCCTTGCCCAGTTGGATGAAGACGGCGCACAAGCCCTTTGTTTTGGTCAGAGGGTAACTTGGTTTGGGGCAAGTGGTCTCATGCAAGTGTGGCAAAAAGATCAGTTTCTGGGCATTGCTCGCTGTGAAAAACAACGTTTGCAACCTGTTACGATCCTAGGGAGTCCAGTATAGATGCCAGCCTATTTGTTTTGGGGTGAAGACCGCTTCTTGCTACTACAAGCTGTACAGCAGTTACGCCAAAAAGTTGTTGATACCCAGTGGCAAGCCTTCAATGATCAACGTTTTAACCATGAACAGACGATGACCGCGCTTAATGAAAGTGTGACGTTACCCTTTGGCACGGGAGGTAAACTCATCACTATTGATAGTAGCCGCTTATTTCAGGCCAAAGATAAGGCCGATGCCGATGGTGAATCTGAGGAGAATTTGACTAGCACTGCTACTACTAAAGGCAAACGTAAAGGTGATAAAACCGATGCTAATCCACTGCTTACTGAATTAGAGAGGACTCTCAACCAAATTCCTGAGACTAATCATCTGCTTTTTCTGACCGCTAGCAAGCCTAATGGCACCCTCAAACAAACAAAATTACTTCAGAAATACGCTGATATCCGCGAATTTGCCTTGATTCCTTCCTATCGTGAAGAAGACCTGATTCGGCGTGTGCAAGCCTTAGCTAGAGAGAAAAATGTTGCTCTAACCCCGGCGGCTGTCCAATATCTGGTAGAAGCCCTCGGTAATGATACGGGTCGTTTGCATAACGAAATCGAGAAACTTGCGCTCTATCCATCCACCAAGCCACTCGATCTCGCTGAAGTCCAGCCGCTTGTCATCAGCAGTGCTCATAATGTCTTTCAGTTAACGGATGCTCTGGCGCAAGGTGATGCCAAACAGGCTCTGTCTCTACTCGCTCAGCTTACCCAGCAAAACGAACATCCCCTCAAAATTTGTGCCGGACTGGTCTATCAATTCCGGCTCTGGCTCTGGGTCAAGCTCTTATTGGATCAAGGTGCCAATGAAGCACAGATCGCCGATGAAACTAAAATTGCGCCTAAACGGGTCTTCATTGTCAAAAAGCAGGTTCAGAGCCTAAGCAGTCCTGCTTTACTCAAAGCCTTGCCCCTACTATTACGCCTAGAGGAGGGTTTAAAAACAGGACAGCCCAGCGATTATTTGTTTACCCAAATTATTCTGGAGCTGAGTTCACACTTCCTAAAAACCGCTCCAAATCGCTAGGTAAGGGAAGTTTACCTTGAGTATAGTCTTCGGCAGTTTCCATCATCTGCTCCCAAGAAGTCGTTTCAATATACTGACGAGCTGCTGCAAGATAAACCAAATGGGGACATTGGTCACCCAAAATACAGCCGTTGACACAGGTTACAGCACAGTTAGGGGCTTCCACTGACATCATAGTTCTCCGTTGCTGATTTTATTTTCCCACTTTCAGGTATTGCTCGACGTGATTGAGGCTAACGTTTTATGAACGTGTCCTCATTCTGTTCAAGGCATTGACACATCTGCGCCAGCCACAACTCTACCTCGAAGTCCAATAACGCCTAGCCCGTATCCTAAGAGCCACCACATCCGAAGCAGCGATAGTTGATGTTGAGACTAGTTACCCAAAAAGTCAAAGCAGCAGTAAGCGCACCCGGTGAAGTCCTAAATAAACATTGGGTCGAGAGCCTCATAGGGTTTACAACAAAACGATAAAATCTCTCCCATCTAACTTGCAGAAAGTATCAAAACTTATAACCAGCTAGCCAATGCGGCCCGTATTATTTTTCGAATAAACCACCAATTAAGTTTCATCTACTCAGCCAGCTTACCCAGACACTCACTAGCTCAAGGTCTCATAATAAAAAGCCCCTACTTGTTGTCAAGTGGGGGCTTTGATAGTGATATTCAACCACCTATTTTTTCCCAGATTTCCCAGCTTTGAGTAGGATTTTTTCAGCCCCGTAGCGAATACCTTTGCCTTTGTAAGGCTCAGGCGGACGTAAGGAACGGATTTCGGCAGCGACATCGCCGACGAGTTGTTTATCAATCCCCTTGACCACAAAGTTAAAGCCCTGTTGGTTACGGGTATTGGGAATCGGGGCGGGCTTGGCTTCCACTTCGACCGTAATACCTTTGGGTAAAGCTACTTCGACCGGATGAGAGAAACCAGCAGTTACCTGCAATTTATCTCCTGCCACTTGTAGACGATAACCAATACCTGCAATTTGCATGGGTTTGACAAATCCGTCCGTTACCCCAGTTACCATATTGGCAACTAATGTGCGGGTTAGACCATGTAATTGGCGGGAGCGACGGGAGTCATCTTTGGGCTCAACCCGCAGGATGCCGTCTTCTTGGATCAGGTTCATCTCTGCGGCAATAATCCGTGAGAGTTCGCCCTTTGGGCCTTTGACGGTGACGCTGGTTCCCTCAACCGTAATCGTGACTTTTGGGGGAACAGGGATGAGACGACGACCAATACGAGACATAACAGACTCCTTAATACACGTAGCAGAGGACTTCGCCGCCGACACCGAGCTTGCGCGCTTCGCGGTCAGTCATCACGCCAGAAGAGCTAGAGATGATCGCAATGCCAACGCCGCCCAAAACACGGGGTAATTCGCGGTGGTTGGCATAAACTCGCAAACCGGGGCGGGAAATCCGCTTGAGGTTGTTGATGACCGGTTTACGGTTTTGACCTTTATATTTCAAGAACAGCTCGACTTGGGTTTCAAAGCCCTCACCAAGTTCTTTGTAATCTAAGATGAAACCTTCTTCAGTTAAGACGCGGGCAATATCACGGGTCATGCGGGTCGAACGGGTTTTGACCGATTCGTGACGGGCCATATTGGCGTTGCGGATGCGGGTGAGCATATCGGCAACGGTGTCAGTAACGTGGGCATTAACGGCTGTTTTCATGGCTCCTCCTACCAACTGGCCTTAACGATTCCGGGCAATAGACCATCATGGGCCATCTCCCTAAAACATAGACGACATAGTCCTGTATCACGGTTGACAGCACGGGGACGACCACAACGCCAGCAGCGACGTTGTTGACGGTTGGGCATCCCATTACGATGCAGTTTTTGAAATTGTTCTTGAATCGTAAAGGGGTCTTCGCCGGTGCGCAGAGCCTCTTTGAGTTCGAGACGTTTATCCGCTTGCTTTTGGTAGAGCCTAACGCGGCGTTTTTCCCGTTCAATCATAGATTTTTTGGCCATGACCGATCTCCTATTTCTTGAAGGGCATACCGAGTTCCGTGAGTAAAGCACGTCCCTCTTCGTTGTTGTGGGCAGTGGTACAGATAATCACATCCATGCCCCGGACTTTGTCTACGCTGTCGTAGGTAATTTCGGGAAATAGCAATTGCTCACGTAGACCTAAACTAAAATTGCCACGACCATCAAAGGATTTGGGACTGACACCACGAAAGTCACGAATCCGAGGTAGCGCAATGGAAATTAGGCGATCCAAAAATTCATACATCCGCTCGGCACGTAAGGTGACCATCAAGCCAACAGGCATCCCGGCACGAACTTTAAAACTGGCAATAGCTTTTTTGGCGCGGGTAATAACGGGCTGTTGGCCTGTGATCAGGGCAATTTCCTTAAGAGAAATTTCCATAGCCTTAGCATTGGTTCCGGTTTCGCCAACGCCCCGGTTGATCACGACTTTGCTAAGTCTGGGGATTTGGTGAATGTTGCCGTACTGAAACTGCTCTTGTAAACGGGGGACAGCTTTTTCTAGGTAAATCGCCTTGAGGCGTGGGAGTTCATTCGGGGCGTTATCGCTCATGGTTCTTGCTCACTACTTCTTCTTAGGTTGGGCATCAAGGACTTCATCGGTCTTTTTGAGATAACGAACTTTACGTCCGTCTTCGAGTACACGCATCCCGATACGAGAGGCGGTTTTCTGTTTCTCAGAGTAAACCATAACTTTGCTGGAGTGAATCGGGGCTTCTTTGGTCTCTTTACGTCCCGGTTGTTCACCTTGAGGCTTAATGTGTTTGGTCTGCATATTAATACCTTCGACAATCACTTGGGAGGTCTCGGTGATCACTTTGGTGATTTTGCCGATTTTGCCCTTAGATTTGCCCGAAAGAATTTTGACCATATCCCCGCTTTTGACGTGGACTTTAAAACGGGTTTTGGCATTACTGGTGGCCATTACAGCACCTCCGGCGCAAGCGAAATGATTTTGGTAAAGTTTTTGTCGCGTAGTTCACGGGCTACTGGACCAAAAACACGGGTACCCATGGGATTACCATCTTTTTTAAGAATGACCGCAGCATTATCATCAAAGCGAATCGTCATGCCATTGGAGCGGCGTACCGAATCCACAGTACGAACAACGACAGCGCGGACAACTTCAGATTTTTTGACAGGCATATTAGGGGAAGCGTCTTTGACGACGGCGACGATAATGTCACCGACCCCAGCGTACTTTTTGTTGCCGCCGCCGCCGCCTTTGGTGAGACCCTTGGAGCCAACTGTAGAACCCAAGACGCGGATGCACATCAGTTCACGTGCTCCCGTGTTGTCAGCGACGGCGAGACGGGTTTGTTGTTGGATCATGAGGTGGCCTCCGGTTGGCTCGGTGTGGAAACAGGTTCAGTTTTGACTGCTTTCACAGGAAAGAGTTCGGGATAAAGCGGAATCTCTTTACCTTGGGGGTCAAATTTGGAGAGAACTACCCAAGTTTTGGTTTTACTAATGGGAGGATTTTCTAAAATCCGTACCCGGTCACCTTTTTGGCAAAGATTCTGCTCGTCATGAGCTTTGAATTTTTTGGTTTGGACGATGATTTTGCGGTATTTGGGGTGGGGCGAACGATTTTCGACCGCGACTACGATTGTTTTTTGCATGGCACTACTGACCACAACTCCGACTTTTTCTTTCTTAGCCATTGCTTGTATTCCTCTCTGCGGCCAGGGTCATCAACTGCGCCAATTTATGTTTGGTATGGGTCAGTTCATGAAATTTTTCTAGTTGCCGGGTGGCTTTTTTGATACGCAAATCAAATAAAGTCTTTTTGCAAGCAAGAATTTGTTCACGTACTTCGGTATCGGGCAACTCCCGCAGTTCACTCATCTTGGACAGTGACATCTTGCACCTCTTGGGGGGTTACATCAACGACAACAGCTTCTTCTTCGGCTGGGAAATCAGCCAGGCTTACAAAGCGGGTATGAATCGGTAATTTGTGAGCAGCTAAACGCATCGCTTCACGCGCAATCGTCTCGTCTACGCCTTTGATTTCAAATAAAATCCGACCGGGCTTGATCACAGCTACCCAATATTCTGGGTTACCTTTACCGGAACCCATCCGGGTTTCCGCAGCGCGTTCGGTGACGGGCTTGTCCGGGAAAACGCGGATAAAAATCTTACCGCCCCGGCGCATAAAGCGAATCATGGCACGACGGGCAGATTCAATTTGACGCGCGGTCATCCAGCATGGCTCAAGAGCGACTAGACCAAATTCACCAAAGTTAAGACGGTTACCCTGAGTGGCTTTACCCCCCATGCGTCCGCGCTGCTGTTTACGAAATTTTGTCCGTTTTGGCATCAACATGGCTATGCGTTCTCCTCAGCCGCGACTTCATATTCTAGTTTCTTGGGTTTTTTGGCCGGAGACTGATTAGCCGCGGGAACTTGTTTGTCCTCAGGTAAAATTTCACCTTTGAAGATCCAAACTTTAATTCCCAGTGTTCCGTAGATGGTGAAGGCAGTTTTTTCGGCGTAATCAATGTCGGCGCGCAGGGTATGCAACGGCACACGGCCTTCACGGCTCCATTCAGAACGAGCGATTTCCGCGCCATTGAGACGACCACCCACCATGACTTTAATACCCAAGACACCCGCGCGTTGGGCGCGCTGCTGAACTTGGCGCATCACGCGACGGAAAGCAACCCGTTTCTCTAATTGTTGCGCGATGGATTCGGCAACCAAAGCGGCCTCAGCATCAGCACGAGCAACTTCCTGAACGTTAATGCGTACCTGACGGCGACCGAGTAGCTTGGCTAAATCTTCGCGTAATTTCTCGATACCGGCACCACCGCGACCAACCACCACACCGGGACGGGCTGTACGAATTGAGACTTCAACTTGTTCAGCTTTGCGGTCAATTTCGATGGTGGCAATCCCAGCGGCGGCTAGGTTTTTGGTGATGTAGTTGCGAATCTTGAGGTCTTCTTTCAGGAAGGTACTGTAATTGGCTTTGCTTGCAAACCACCGCGAAGAGTGGGTCTTGCTGATGCCTAGACGAAAACCTACCGGGTTAACTTTCTGTCCCATTAGCTGGCCTCTTCGATGATTTCTTCAGGAACGGTGCTGACAACAATCGTAATGTGACTGGTGCGCTTACGAATCGGCCGCGCACGACCGCGATCCCCAGCTTTAAAGCGCTTGAGCGTCGGACCACCATCAGCAAAGGCCTTACTTACGTAGAGGTCACTTTTTTGTAACTCTAGGTTGTGTTCGGCATTGGCAGCAGCGGATTCAAGAACTTTACGAATCGGTTCACAAGCTGCGTAGGTGGTAAATTCGAGAATAATCAGCGCATCTTGATAGCTGCGTCCACGAATGGTGTTAAGTACACGGCGCACTTTAGTCGGCGACATGCGGATGAAGCGGGCAATGGCCTTCGCTTCTTGGGGTGAATCTATTACATCCGCCATGATGACGACACTCCTAAATCTGACAGGTTAACGCTTGGCTTTTTTGTCTTTAGCACCGGAGTGACCCTTAAAGAGGCGGGTTGGCGCAAATTCGCCTAATTTGTGACCCACCATCTGCTCGGTGACATAAACCGGGATATGCTGTCTGCCGTTGTGAACAGCAATCGTATGACCAATAAATTCTGGCAAAATGGTGGAAGCCCGCGACCAAGTCTTCACCACGCGCTTTTCATTGCGTTCGTTCATGCGTTCAACCTTCTGCATGAGCGCCATCAAAACAAAGGGTCCCTTCTTCAGCGAACGTCCCATAACTTACCTATGTAACTCCTGGTTCTGCACATCTTACTTTTAGCAAAATGTATCTGAGCAAAATGGTTTACAGGACTTGTACAGCAGTTGCCGACAGTATCCTCATCAAGGTCAAAATGTCCGAAAACATAGCCTTGATAAATGCCACTTTCCTAGAATACCGAAGATAGCTAATTTTGTCTACATCTAGAGTGAAAATCTTAAATATTAGGAGCGCAACGCGTTCGGCATAGTACCTATTCAGGCAATAAACTCCGGCTTTGCCCAAGGACTACATGATCTCAGCGCGCGCATTACCAATACGTAAAATCAACCTTCTCGTTGGGGAGTAGATAGCCTAAGATGAGATCAGCGGAGACGCATGTTTCCGTTCACTCCTCACACCACTCTCCGCTTGGTTAATACCCAAGCGGTTTTTCTTATCAAGGTGCTGCCATATTCCTGTGGTAAGATGAGACCAGACGCACGCAGTTACCCAAGGAGAGCATCAGGCATGTCAGCGGCAGTTCCGGTTTCAGATTCAAGTTTTCAGCATGAGGTTTTAGAGTCTGACATCCCTGTCTTGGTGGATTTTTGGGCTCCTTGGTGTGGTCCGTGTCGTATGGTAGCCCCGGTAGTTGACGAGATCGCCGAGCAGTACCAAGGCCGTATCAAAGTCGTTAAACTCAATACCGACGACAACCCCGAAGTGGCGAGCACTTATGGCATTCAGTCGATCCCGACTTTGATGATTTTCAAGGGCGGCGCCAAAGTAGACAAAGTCGTCGGAGCCGTTCCGCGTGCTACCCTCGCTAGTACCCTTGAGAAGCACCTCTAATCTGTGATCAAAGTTGCTCTGCTAGGTCTCGGAACCGTTGGAGCGGGCGTGTGGCAACTTTGTACAGATACCAAAGGGCGTGATCCGCTCCTACAAGAAATTCAGATTGTTGGCGTAGCTGTACGTTCACTGTCTAAACCCCGCGCACTTGCCATACCTGATCACTTACTCACCACCGATGCTTTGGGCTTAGTTAGCCGACCTGATGTGGATATAGTGATTGAGGTTTGTGGTGGTATCGAGGCAACATTACCTTTACTCAAGACTGCACTGGATCACGGCAAACATGTCGTCAGTGCCAACAAAGCCCTGCTAGCGCGTCATTGGCGTAGTCTCTCAGCCCTAGCTCGTCTGCGCGGTGTCTATCTGTTGTTTGAAGCTGCCGTTGGGGGCGGTATTCCCTTGATCCAACCTGTGCGCCAGTGTTTGGGTGCCAATCGTCTAGAGCGGCTGATCGGCATACTTAATGGCACGACTAATTATATTTTGACCGCCATGAGCCAGTCTGAGATGCCCTATGACCAAGCGTTAGCAGCGGCTCAGAACTTAGGCTTTGCCGAAAGTGACCCGACCGCTGATGTGGAAGGTCATGATGCCCAAGAAAAACTTGCGTTGCTTAGTGCCTTAATTTTTCGTACCGCTATTGTCCCTTTGGCAGATATTCCCACTGAGGGCATTAGTCGTATTCAAATTGAAGACCTGCGTTATGCCAAAGAACTTGGTTTTGGGATCAAACTATTAGCTATTGCCCAAAAACTCAATACTGGTCAGCTTTATCTACGTGTCGCTCCGCATTTTGTGCCCCAAGACCATCCGCTTAATCGGGTATCAGGGGCTGATAATGCCGTTGTGGTCGAAGGAGAACCTTTAGGTCGGGTGATGCTATTGGGGCCAGGTGCTGGGTCTGGGCCAACGGCGAGTGCTGTAGTTTCGGATGTGATTAATATTGTGGCGCGCTACACGCCGACGGGCATTTTCCTTGATCCGCAGGTGACCAGTGAAGCCAACTGTATACCGCAGTTACTGCCCCAAGGTGAGCATTGCAGTCGGTTTTATGTGCGACTCGGGGTATTAGATAAACCAGGTATGGTGGGTCTGGTAGGTCAGGCTTTTGGTGAAGCGGGCGTAAGTCTTGAATCTGTGGTGCAAAAAGCCTTAAGTCAGTTGGGAGACATGGCTCGGGCAGAACTTGTCGTGATCACGCACTGGGTCAGTGAAAATAAATTAAAGCAAGCCTTACGCCACCTCGAACTACTCGGTGTCACCATTGGTTCTGTGTTGCGGGTTTTGCCCGAAGATGGCTAGCTAGCTCTGGGCTAGCTCAGACGCGACCATAAGCTGGGCGACAGCTTGCATCCGATGTTGTGCAGACCAACCCAAAAGAGTTTGTGCTTTTTGGGGATTGCCGACACTAATCGCAATATCAGTCGGGCGGAGTAATTTGGGGTCAGCAAGCACGTGGGCTTGCCAATCAAGACCTAGCGTTGTAAACACTTCGCTGACAAAATCTTGCAAACTAGTGTGTTGTCCGGTGGCAATTACAAAATCTTGAGCCGTCTCCTGTTGTAACATTCGCCACATTGCATCGACATATTCAGGAGCCCAGCCCCAATCTCGACGAATGGTCATCGCACCGAGATTAAGTTTCTCGGGACTACCCGCAGCAATACGACAGGCTGTTGAGACGATTTTTTGGGTAACAAAGCGGCGTGGGCGCAAGGGCGACTCGTGGTTAAACAAAATGCCTGAGCAAGCAAACAAACCGTAGGCTTCACGATAATTAGCGACCTGCCAAAAGGCGGCAGCTTTGGCAACAGCATAGGGAGAGCGGGGCCGAAAGGGGGTTTGTTCATCAGCGGGCAAGCCCTCAGTATCCCCAAAACATTCACTAGAACTAGCATTGTAGAGTTTGATCGGACGGTTGAGAAAGCGGATCACTTCGAGGAGATTAAGCGTGCCCATGCCGATGCTCTCGAGGGTTTCGACAGGCTGCTCGAAGGATAAGCCCACCGAACTTTGTCCAGCTAAGTTGTAGACTTCATCGGGAGCAATAGTGGCGACGACCTGAATCACACTACGAAAATCATTGAGTGCCATCGAATGAATTTGTACATAGGGGCGAATGCCCAAACGTTGTAAGCGACTAAAACTACTGGCCTCGGCATCGCGCGAAGTACCATGAACTTGGTAGCCTTGGTTTAGTAACAGTTGCGCCAAATAAGCACCATCTTGGCCAGAAATACCCGTGATCAAGGCTTTTTTCATGGGTTAGCTACCATTACCGCATTCTGGGGCAAGGATAACACACAACCCTAGACCCAGAATCTAGGGTAAGCTAGGGAAGATAAGCAATGGGAGCTAGAGTGCATGTGGCGTGGCGCAAATAGTCCAACTGACCGCATTTTTGCGAGCTTGATCTACATGTTGCCCCTAGCCGACGCGTTGGGCTATGGCGGACAACTGGCACAGCAATTTCCGGTTATCCAACCTTTTTTTAGCGCCGTAGCACCCTTTAGCGCATTTACTTCTGGTATCGAGGGCCTGATTGTATTCATCTTGCTGTTAGTCTTGGTGATCAATAATCCTAAAATTAGCCATTTCATTCGCTTCAATGTCATGCAAGCGATTTTGCTGATGATCATTTTGACCTTACTTAATCTGATCTTCTTCCGGTTTTTGGGTCAGATCCTAGGAGATTTTGAATTTTACAAAACATTTTCCCAAATTATTAGTACGACGATCTTCTTGGGCATGTCAGCGGCTTGTGGCTTTGGCATTTTTCGGAGTGTGACGGGTCGTTATGCGGAGATTCCCGCGCTTTCTGATGTTGTCTACACGCAAGTTCGTTGAGGTACTGTGACTGATTTTTTTGTTTCTCCGGTTAGAGCGTCAGTTATTGCCGTTTCTTTATTGATGAGCTTTACGCTAATTCCAGCCGTCTCAGCCGAAACTTTACCGATACAAAAGCGTCTTGAGGTGATCATTACCCAAATGAAAACATTGCGGTTTTGCAAAAGTGAAGGCTGCTCTTACAAAGACATTAAATATACGCTGACAGCTAATAAAAAAGAAAAAACTACCTATACAGTACGTATGACGGCTAATATTGCGCGCCTCGCCAGTGTCTATGATAAGGCTCGTTATGATTTTAAATATACGCCAGCACTGGGTTGGCAACTGACAGGTGGCGATGAATCTACAGACATCAATGATACTAACTATACGGGTGATCACTTTACGTCTAATAGTATCTACAATAGCACCATGAGTAGAGGTGCTGTCACGGATCTATTCACAGGTTACAAAAAGCTTTATTTTAATGTCCTAAATAAAGGCGTTGAGCGCAGATGAAAACCTGGATTTGGCAAGGTCAAAAAATTACCTATACGACCCAAGGTGATAGTGGCTCTGCGATTATTTTGATTCATGGCTTTGGTGCTAACCTTGGTCATTGGCGTAAAAATATCCCAGAACTAGCTCTCAATCAACGGGTATTTGCTTTAGATCTCTTGGGTTTTGGTGGCTCTGCCAAGCCTCAAGATGGTCTATATACCTTTGAGACTTGGGGTCAACAGGTTGCTGATTTCTTGAGGGAAATCGTACAAACACCAACCATTATTGTAGGTAATTCGATTGGTTCAATTGTAGCTTTACAGGCTGCGATCTACTGTCCCCAATTAACTCAAGGGGTGACGCTGATCAACTGCTCATTACGGCTTTTACATCAGAGTAAACGTCAGCAAATTCCGTGGTTACGACGCGAGAGTGCGCCGCTTCTCCAAAAGTTTTTATCTGTGCCAGCGATAGGTCAATTTTTCTTTAATCAAATTCGTCAACCCAAAACTATTCGCAAGATTCTTTTGCAAGCCTATGCTCAGCCTGCTGCCGTCAGTGATGAATTGATTGATCTCTTAATTGCGCCTAGTTTTGATCCTGGGGCTTGGGGCGTGTTTTTATCATTTATTAACTATGATATCGGGCCACTAGCCGAAGACTTACTACCACTAGTCACCTGCCCTGTCCAAATTCTCTGGGGTGAGCTTGACCCCTGGGAGCCGATTGACCTAGGGCGGGATTACCAAAAATTTCCCTGTGTACGCGAATTCATACCCATTGCTAATGCGGGTCATTGTCCTCAAGATGAAGTTCCTGAAGTGGTCAATCCTCTACTGAGTGGTTGGGCGCAACGTTGCTCACAGGCTAATAGCCCGGTTACTCATTAAATTAGGGTAACTTTAACCAAGTTGCAATTTCTGTAACCAGATAAGTCTGTTCTTCATGTGTTAGCCCCAAACCAAAAGGAACACTCAAAAACTGCTGCTGCAAAGTACAATATTCAATTTGCTTATTATTGAGTGTAGTAAATTTTTTGATTTTAGATTTCCTAAGCCTACGGGTTTTACCACGATAAGTATACCGAAACCCGGCCATTTCCCAAAATATAGTAAACTGATCACGCTCAAAATGTAATTGGGTTGTGCCAAATATTGACCAAAGTTTGAACACGCCAAAAATCCCAGCACCTAGCCAAGCTATAGCAACTAGCTCTTCGAGCGAAGGTATGCGCGCTAGCACAACCGTATAAATCAATAAAATTAGGGAGATCAAACTTACTTCGACAACGCTACCGAGATTTTTTTGTCGTACACCTAGAGCAGGGAGCGTAATATCTAACTGTTCGGCAGTTTTGCTCAGGGTAATCAATGAATTGGGGATAGGAATGTGCGTTGTTAGACTAGGTTTTAGCAGCTCAGTGAGGGCTAGAGCAGCGGTTTGGTAGCGGCGGTCTAGGGCAGGTTCGACCATATGGGTTAGCCAAGTCTCAAAAGCCGGACTCACATTGACGCGGTCTTTGAATTGAATCTGTAAGTTGATTTGGGGCAAATCTGCTGGATGACGACCTGTTAGTAAAAACAATAACGTCGCCCCTAAACTATAGAGGTCAGATGCAGGCACAGTGCGACCACCAAATTGTTCTGGGGGCATATAGCCGTAGGTTCCGACTACGGTCATCGTGCTATTGGGGTTATTAGCAGCTTGGACGGAGCCAAAATCAATCAAATAGATATGCTTATCTTCACCGATAATCACATTACTAGGTTTGAGATCACGGTGAATAATGGCAGGCTGATAGCTATGCAAATAAACCAAAATTACCAATAATTCCTCAGCGATAGTTTTAACTTCTGCTTCAGTGCAGCGTTTACCAGCCAGATCAGCCAGAGCTTGACCAGCAATATAGTCCTGAATCAAGCATAAATAATTACCTTCGATTTGCTCTAGCCAAACTGACTGCTGATAACGCGGTAACCGTGGATGATTGAGGTGTTTGAGAGTTGCGATTTCTCGCTCAAATAAGGTCAGCTCTTGCCAATTACTAACTTGTCCAAAGTAGAGAGTTTTGACTGTAACCTTCTTCTCTGTCAGGACATCCCAAGCCAGCCAAGTCTGACGCGCACCGTGGTTTCCCAAACATTCTTGGAGATAAAATTGTTCATTTAAACACGTGGCAGTGGTCAGCGGCATGGCACAAAAATCTATACACTTCTATTCTGACTTATAGTGCCTGCTCCCAATCCCAAAGATTAACATTGTCAAAGCACCCTGCTCGCCCTCACAATAGAAACAGTGACGGTTTATCTCCTGTGCTCGAACAACTTCAAATCCTAGAACATCAAGCCCTAGACGCGGTTCAAAACTCAGCTTCTTTGGAAGATTTGGAGCAATTACGGGTACGTTATTTAGGTAAAAAAGGCGAATTAGCCGCAATTTTGGGTGGGATGGGTAAACTCAGTGCCGCAGAACGTCCGGTGATCGGGGCTCTCGCCAACACCATTAAACAACATCTTGAGACTGCCCTCCAGCAACAAAAAAACACGCTCGAAGTCCAAGCTATCGCCGTGCAACTGACCCAACAGACCCTAGATGTGACAATGCCCGGGCAATTTATGCCCCAAGGCCGCATCCATCCGCTCCAAGCCATGCTTGACCGCATTACAGATTTTTTTGTGGGTCTAGGCTACGCCCAGGTCAATGGTCCTCATGTGGAAACGGATTTTTATAACTTTGAGGCGCTCAATTTTCCCCCTGACCATCCGGCTCAGGACATGCACGACACGCTTTATCTCACCGAAGGTCAGCTGCTGCGCACCCATACCTCACCCGTGCAAGTGCGCTACATGCAAACCCATCAGCCACCCGTGCGTATTGTTGTCCCAGGCCGGGTCTATCGTAAGGATGCGCTCGATGCAACCCATTCGCCCGTCTTCCATCAGATCGAGATTTTGGCAGTAGACCAGCACATTACGTTTGGTGACCTCAAAGGCACGCTGAGTGCTTTGGTCGAGGAGATCTTGGGTAAACGTCCGATGCGCTTTCGTCCTAGCTATTTTCCTTTTACCGAACCTTCGATGGAAGTGGATATCTGGTGGGAAACCGCTCCGGGTAAAGGCCGCTGGATGGAAGTTTTGGGAGCGGGTATGGTGCATCCCAATGTCCTCAAAGCCGTAGGCTACGACCCCGAAAAAGTACAGGGCTTTGCCGCAGGGCTGGGTATTGAGCGGTTTGCAATGTTGCTTTACGGCATTCAAGATATTCGCTTGCTTTACACCTCAGATAAGCGATTTCTCGAACAGTTTTAGCCCAAGGATCAGCGAGAATAGAGAAATATCGAGGTAACATCATGGCGGGTGAGTATCGCAAGGTTTTGGTGGAAAACCGTAAGGCGCGGTTTGAATATGAAGTGCTGGAAGTATTTCAGGCGGGCATTGAGCTAAAGGGCAGTGAGGTCAAGGCAATTCGCGTGGGTCGGGCTAACTTGCAAGATGCTTTTGCGCGGGTCAAAGATGGTGAAGTGATCTTGCATAACTTGCATATTTCGCCATTACAGTCGATCTCTAAGTTTTTTAGCCACGAACCCACCCGTAACCGAAAGTTATTATTACATCGCCGAGAAATCAATAAACTGATCGGCAAAGTTGAAGAGAAAGGCTTGACCTTGGTTCCGCTGCGTCTCTATCTCGAAAATAGCTGGATCAAAGTTGATATCGCGATCGGACGGGGCAAAAAACTCTACGATAAACGTGAAGATATCAAAAAACGTGAAGCAAAACGTGAAATTGATCGGGCTAGTCGTGGTCGTTATTAAGTAGTCAGGGAATGAGAGGTAAACCGATGCGACGACGTGAATTTTTTACCGGATTATCACTGCTGCTCGCCCCAGCTACTCCAGCTCAAACCCGCTTTAATCAACTGCTGAGCCAAAAACTAGACACAATCTCATTACCGGGACAAATCTCTAACACCACATTTTTATCTAGTCTCGGTGCCAGACGGATTAGTGCGATTATTTTTAGTGAAATTAAGGGTCGGGCTTTTATGGACGTAACCAACAATCAATTTAATGACAAAGATTATGTTTTTGGGGTAACTGAGATCCTGCTGATTCCTAACCGTTCACTCATCTTGGGCTTGCCTATAGATTATTTGGTATTTAATCAAGTGCGCTTGCGAATCCTAAATGAGGACAAGACGTTTGGGCGCATTCGTGCAACTTTGAGTGTGTTGACTTAATCTAATAATGAGATGGCTCAAGAAACAGCAACACAACCCCTCGCCGGAAATTCACCGATGTTTGATCATCCTGTGCGCATCTTGTTTTTGTATGGCTCACTCAGAGAACGTTCCTATAGCCGACTTCTAGCCGAGGAAGCTGCTCGCATCATCACCGAGATGGGTGCAGAAATCCGCTTCTATGACCCGCGTGAATTGCCTATTTACGGTAGTGTCGCCGCCGATCATCCCAAAGTCCAAGAACTACGCGCCCTACAGCAATTTTCAAGTGAAAGAGCTATATTACTTGGACTAAATGGAGAGGGTGATGGGAAAACCATATTCAGTGGATCTGCGCCAACGGATTTTAGCTGCCTACTT
>JBBRQP010000064.1:0-18416 GCA_038226175.1 Gloeobacterales cyanobacterium | reverse complement strand
CTACGCTCCCAAGGCAAGCGTGACAAAGAAAGTCTTGAAGAAGCGATAGGACAAGGGCTAAAGCGTATTACAGAAACTGATGCGAAAGGTTGGTTCACTCACTCTGGTTATCTTGGTACATCCGTATGAAAACCGCTGTAGTGGTTACAATGCCACAACTGATGATGTTCTTTTGGGATTAAAAGTCAGTGTTGATAAAAAGCTGATCTCCCGTCGAGCAAATCTTTATAGTAGAACTCAAAACTTTGTAGTTCAAATGCGTCGTGGCATCAACTTAAATCAAGCACTCAAAAATACAGGTCTCGATTATCAATCCATGCGCCGTTTGGCGTGGCGCGGCGCAGCGTGGCGTACTTATAAGATTGTGATCAAGTAGGTAAAACTCATTGCCTTAAAACAGCATCTTTGTACTTAGAAAAGTTACCTACCTAGAACTGAGTAGGTAACTCTATATCAGTCAATTTGCTGTGACTCAAAATCTCTGCAAACCTTTTGAATGAATCGTTGTGTGACATACGCCATCACAACCGGCTGCAAAAAGAATAGCCCCTCCGTTTTTTCTAGCAATGAGCGCCGGATCAAGGAAGTTACTTGTTGGGGTATGCCTTGTTGAGCGGCTAGATCGACTATATTTTCACGCATTTCTGCAAGCGTCACTGGCTCACGGTGAATCGCAAACCAGAATAATGTTTTCTGTTCCGCTTCCGATAAGCGATTGAACTGACGATCGAGCAAGTCACGAATGTCATCAAAGACAAAAGTTCCCTGAGCTGCATAGGTTAAAACCTCTGCAATGTTGCCGTTAAATAATTCCTGGGTCGCAGCAGCCACCATCTTCAGTGCTAGAGGATTGCCACCGTAGTGCTGGATGAGGGTACTCCATTCGGCTTGTGAACCTGTAAACGCTCCCTTTTGCCGGAAGATGGCGCGGCCGTGATCGGTCGTGAGTCCACGTAAGAGAAGCGATCTCACGACACCTCGTTCGTCCTCCATCAGCGCCATTTCTCGTGGATTTTCTCGACTGGTGAGTAGCAAACAGCTTTGGTGAGGTGTTTCTCCCATTGTCCTGAGCCATTTTCCATACGCTTGATAGCCCGATCGCCATTGTCCGACCTGCTCGCGGTGCAAAATCGTTTCGGCATTATCTAAAATAAGTAGACAGCGCCGTGATCGCAAAAACTTCATCACTTGCGAGACCTGTTCAGTAAGCGTCTTGGGAATGACGTAATCTTTCCCCTGAAGCGGCATCAGAAACTTCAGCAGGCTTGCTAAGAGTTGCTCTAATGGCGGAGCATTGACGAGGCTGCGCCACACGATGATTTCAAACTCTGCTTGCATCTGGTCTGCAGCTTGGACGGCGATTGTGCTTTTGCCAATTCCGCCAATTCCTAGCAGACTTACCATACGGCAACGCTCCGATACAATCCATTCCCACAGTTGCGCGAGTTCACTTTCACGACCATAAAACACTGATGTATCGACTGCATTATCCCAATCCTGTTGAGGATTTGCCCATCGGCCTTCTGGCTCTTCTGCTGCCACCATGGGCGACATATAATCTGCCTTCGTCAACTCCAGCCCAAAGGCCTGGAAAAGATAATCTAGGGATTGGCGGTCAACCCCTAGTTCGCGTTTGAGAATGCGAGCTAGGGTATTAAGAGAAAGCTGGGTACGGTCGTTCAAGTCCTCTTGGGTGAAGTGCTTGCCAAGTGTTTCTGCTGCTTGCGCCTGCTGCTTTGCAGCTTGAAACCGCTGCCACCCGTGAGGCGATAAAACCATTCCTCTGGCCCGTCCAGAGATAGAATGTCCTTGCTTAGATTTAGCACTATTGGAATTCATCGGTAAGGAAGGGGTGATAGAGCATATAAAACTTGAGTAAAGCACTGCGTTTCTTCCCACTTACCAAAAGGCTAGCAGGTTTGTTAAGTCCGGATTGGTTTTCTCAGTAATCCTAAAAGAAGATCTGTCTTTAGGGAGACATCACCTAAATCGCCGCTTAACTCAGGGAAGTTGAGTGTTCTAAATGGGGTCAATGTTGAAGAATGAGGACAACGGATTGAAGTTTAGGTGAATTCTCTTCACGACCAAGCGAAGCATCACGAAAGAACTAAGCGACTCGACAGCCAATTTAAGAACCGGATACAAACGAGAAAGTTTTCAGCCCAACTTATCTAGGAGCCACATGAGTACAATTACAACCCAAGACGGCACGCAGATCTATTACAAAGACTGGGGTACAGGACAGCCCATCGTCTTTAGCCACGGCTGGCCGCTCTGTGCGGACGACTGGGACGCTCAGATGATGTTCTTCCTGGGACACGGCTACCGGGTTATCGCTCATGATCGCCGCGGACATGGTCGTTCTACCCAGACGGATAAAGGCCACAACATGGACACCTACGCGGCTGACGTAGCCGAACTGGTCACAAAGCTCGATCTCAAGGAAGCTATTCACATCGGTCACTCCACGGGCGGAGGTGAGGTAACGCGCTATGTCGCCCGACACGGCAAGGGTCGCGTGGTCAAGGCAGTTCTCATCAGCTCGATTCCTCCGCTCCTCATGAAGTCAGAAAAGAATCCTGATGGCGTTCCGAAAGAAGTCCTTGATGGACTCCGTGACAGCACAGCGAACCATCGTCCGCAGTTTTACAAAGACTTTACGATGCCGTTCTACGGCTTCAATCGTCCGGGCGCAGCATCTCCGAAGGAATGCGAGAGAACTGGTGGCGGCAGGGCATGATAGGTAGCATCCAGGCTCAATATGAGTGCATCAAGGCTTTCTCCGAAACCGAGTTTTACGATGATCTAGACCTGATCGATATTCCGGTGCTAGTGATGCATGGCGAGGACGACCAGATCTGCCCCTTCGCTACTACCGGAGCACAGTCGGTCAAACTCTTGAAGCACGGGACGCTGAAATCCTACCCTGGATTGCCGCACGGGATGCCCACCACACACGCGGAGCAGATCAACGCTGACCTGCTGGCGTTCATCAAGGATTGACCTAAGCCATGGAATCAAGACATCGCAAAACCTTAAACATTGAACTTCACCGTAACAAGAAGACGTTTTAAAACGAACGACGCAGACCGGTTATTGATCAATACAGGTATTCGTCCAACAAACAACATGAGCGGTTCGGTATGAAGATTGTAGTGACGGGTGGCAGCGGACTCATTGGAACTGAGTGTGCTAATTCCACGTCGTGTAAATCACTCTTGATATTCCCCCACGCTCCCCCTGTGGGAAAGGCAGTTGACCATGAAAGTTGTTATGGGTTTTATGCTTTATGGGCTTAGCTTTTTGGTAAGCAGCGTTTTGGCAACAGCCGTCCCAGCGCAGAACCTAGATCAAGGTAACCTCTTCGGTGCAGCTCAGGTTTGTGGCTTATCAACGGCAGGTTTGCATTATGCCTCAAGTGATCCCAGCTTTGAGTATAGTCGGCAGCGCGCGCTTAATTCTCGTCAAGATTGTGCTCAAGTAACCAATACCCTCTCACAGCTACGCAATCAAGAATTTGACTTTAGACGCCAAGCTCAAGGCTATGGTCAAAGGCCAAATCTCAGTAATCTCGGGAATCTCTATGGTGCAGCAGAAGTATGTAGACTTTCGACAGGGCGATTAACAGCCTACCTGGGTGATCCAAGTTTTGAAGCAGCCCGCCGTAATGCTCTAAATTCTCGGCAGGATTGTACCCAGGTCGCCAACACCTTGCTGACAGGTCATCGCAACCGCCAACCCGCTACCCGGGCTTATTGGTCCGCGCCGAGTTATCCCAATGCTTATCGATACCCCTAAAGGAGCAACTCCCGTTGGCGTCGTACCTCATATAGCAACACGGCTGCACTAACTGCGAGGTTGAGCGATTCGACACCGGGTTCTTGGGGAATACAGAGCGGGGTATGCGCCGGTAAAGCTGCGCTCAGACCCTGACCTTCGGAGCCAAAGAGTAAGACCAGCGGCCCGGTCAGCACGGTTTGCCACAGCGTAGTCGTGGCATGGGAAGAAGTTCCGAGGATGCGGTACCCTAGTTCGGCGGTGCGGGTCAAAACCTCCGGCAAGTCAGCAACAAAAGGAGGTTGGCGAAACCACTGTCCACTAGTGGCGCGCAAAACTTTGGGATGATCAGGGCTGATACTATGAGGACTCAGAATGACTCCGCTGACACCTACAGCCGCCGCTGTCCGTAAAATCGTACCGAGATTACCCGCATCCTGAATGTTTTCGAGCGCGATAATCAACTGTTGGGGACGCGCTAGACACGCAGTCCAAACTCGGGTGCCATAAGGTACAATAGCGAGGATACCGGGACTATTGACGGTGGTGACTAATTCGGGGAATAACTTTTCGGCAACCTGCTCGCTATGATCCGCATGATCCACTAGCTTTTGCCAAAACTCTGAATTTGCCTCAGCCCAAGTCTCAGTACTGATCACTTCATGTAAAGGCCACCCCGTTTCAAGGGCGGCTTCGACTAAGTGCGCCCCTTCGAGGAGCATCTGTCCAGTGCGTTGGCGTTCCTTAGTCTGATGGAGTTTGCGAATCTGTTTGAGCAGAGGATTTTGGAGACTAGTGAGCATTAGAGTATCCAAGAACGCCACGGGCGCGCCCAGAGTCGATCGTTAGTGTGATGAATAATAGCTAATTTAGTAACCGTAAGTTCAAAAATTGCTACTTGCCCAAAAGGTTGCACCAAGGCTAGAGCTTGTTGGCGACTTAAGCCCAATACTGCCAGACTTTCTTCGCGCCAACGACCATCCGGCGATTCTCCCCAAGCCGGATAGTACATTAGCTTATGACGACGAATTTCTTGTAATAGGGCTTGCTGGGCTTGCGTATTATCTTGTTGAGACACTCGCTTAGCAGCAGGATTCCAGGCAGTAAGGATATAAACCGCTGCTCCAAAGGGGAAAGAGCCGCTTGTGGGTGACCGATGACTTTGGTAAGCAAGCCACTGTCTAGAACCCACTTGAATTTTGATAATGGTCTGCTGAAAAGCTGCCAAAAGATCAGCTGAAATACTATACTCATCTTCACCTGTCATGTGGTATGACCATGCTCACCGGAACTTTTATAGATGAAATTAGCCACGATATTCCTTCAGCTAACTGGAGTGTAGCCGAATGGACGGAGGATTTTTCCGCGATGCAGCGTGTGGGCATTGACACGGTCATTCTCATCCGTTCAGGGTACCAAAATAAATGTACCTTCCCCTCAAACGTGCTGGGCAAAGTTCATCCAGTTTTGATAGTTCAAGAAGACCTGATTGAATTGTTTTTGATACTTTGCCAACAGTTTGGTATGCGCTTTTATTACGGAACCTATGACTCAGGAACTCATTGGCATCAGGGACACTATCAGCAAGAAATTGATCTTAATTTGGCGCTGGCTGATGAAGTTTGGGCGCGTTATGGGCATCATCCAGCTTTTGGGGGTTGGTACATATGTCATGAGATCAATACCTTTGATGGCGGGGTGATGAGAGTCTACGAACAGCTAGCCCTTCATTTGCGCAGTCTTAAAAATTTGCCCGTCATGATCTCACCCTATATTCGCGGGGTCAAACAATTTGATCAAGCGATTAGCCTAGAAGACCATGAACGTGAATGGGAACAAGTATTTAGCCGAATCAGCGGTATCGTTGATATTGTAGCTTTTCAGGATGGTAACGTAGAATACAATATCCTTCCTGATTATTTGCGCCTCAATCGAACCTTAGCGCAAAAATATGGCCTTACCTGTTGGTCTAATGTCGAAACCTTTGATCGGGACATGCCAATTAAATTTCCTCCTATCGCCTGGGCTAAGTTACGTTTTAAGATCGAAGCAGCGCGTGCTGCAGGCGTAGATAAACTGATTACCTTTGAGTTCTCTCATTTTCTCAGTCCCAACTCAATTTATCCGAGTGCTCATCACCTATTTCGGCGTTATCAAGCCTGGTTGGATACACTAGATTGAAGTTATGACCCTGCAATTTATCAAAGGCGATGCTACTTCCCCCCAAGCAAAAGGCAACCGCATTCTTGCCCATGTTTGTAATGATTTAGGTGGCTGGGGCAAAGGTTTTGTTTTGGCGGTCCCCGGCGTTGGTCTTTACCAGAAGAGGAATACAGGCGTTGGCATCGTGAGCGCGCCCACAATGATTTTGCTCTCGGCGCTGTCCAAGTAGTTCAGGTTACGCCCTGGATCTCGGTGGCTAATATGATTGCCCAACATGGCATCAAAGCTGGTAGCCAAGAACCACCCATCCGTTATCTGGCTTTAGAACACTGTCTAATTCAAGTTGCTGACCGAGCTAAGGCCTTACAAGCCTCAGTTCATATGCCGCGTATCGGGTGTGGTTTGGCGGGTGGACGCTGGGAACTAGTCGAGCCGATCATCATCAAAACCCTTGATGCTCGTGGTATTGCAGTAAGCGTTTATGATTTTGATTAAACTAATGGCAAGGTTTTGTAACCATACTTTTTTGTAAATTTAAGCGGCGTTATCTCATAGGTTTTTAAGGCTAAGCTGGGGAAGCAACCCGGGAGTTGATACATGGTAATGACCTTAGCGCGCTATATTTTGGCAAATCAGGGGCAGTTTCCTGACCATACGGGCGAATTTACCAACCTCATGCTCCTGATTGGTACCGCCGCCAAAACTATTGCTCGCGAACTAAGCCGCGCTGGATTGGTCAACAATGCTCTAGGTCTAACCGGTGCCATCAATGTCCAAGGTGAACAGGTGCGTAATATGGATATCTATGCCAATGAAGTATTTCTTAAGACCTTTCAGAATACGGGACTGGTTTGCACGATTGTCTCCGAAGAACTCGAAGGCCCTGAGCACCTGATGCAGGGCTGTACACCAGCTAGTTATTCGCTCTTAGTCGATCCGCTAGATGGCTCTAGTAATGTAGATGTCAATATCAATACTGGGTCAGTTTTTGCGATTCAGCAGCGCCGATTTTGTGGTGATGATGAGGCAGACTTGCTTCAGCCCGGACGGCAACAAGTGGCAGCCGGTTATGTGATTTATGGGCCAAGTACCCAGCTAGTATTTACAACCGGGCATGGTGTCCATTTATTTATTTTGGATGCAGGGATTGGAGAATTTATTTTAGCTACAGAAAATTTGGTAATCCCCGAACGCGGTACCTACTACAGCATTAATCAAGGTAATTCGCAACGTTGGCAGCCTTGGTTACGAGAATTTATCGCCTATCTACAAACTGAAGATAAAAGCACAGGGCGTCCCTATTCTGCGCGCTATGTAGGTTCTCTGGCAGCTGATGTGCATCGCACCTTACTTACCGGCGGTATCTTTCTTTATCCGGCTGATACCAAAAACACCCAAGGTAAACTGCGTCTACTTTACGAAGCTAACCCGATGGCGATGTTACTTGAACAGGCTCAAGGTAAAGCGATTACTGATACGGGGCATGAGATTTTAGATATTCAACCAGTGCGCTTACATCAGCGGGTACCCATTATTTTGGGAAGTCCCTACGAAGTAATGCTAGCGCAACGATTTTTGCAACACAGTAGAGTAACAGCCGAAGTTTGAGTCAAAATAAACGGGGAATCAAGGCACTATTTGTGAAGATATATAGAATACTGCTGCGGCTTCGTGATCCTAAGTACTCAGGCACAGTAATGGAGTTTAGAGGTTTTTTCTATGACGCAAATTTCTTGCTTCACTTAACAAAGCTGTCACAAACTCTTGGGCTTGGATAGCTGAATTACCCCCAGCGAGTTGTGCTAGTTCTGCGGTTCGTTCGGCAGTTGTGAGCAATGGGTCAATCTCGACTTGTGTTTGATCTAAACTACTTACTTTACGCACCCGCCAATGCACATCAGCAAGAGCTGCAACCAGCGGTTGGTGCGTCACACATAGGACTTGATGGTGCTCGGAAAGTTCAAATAAATGAGTTGCGACAGCCTGTGCTACTTTACCCGATACCCCTGCATCAATCTCATCAAAAATCAACGTTGGAATAGCTTCTCCTAAGCATCCTTTTAAGGCCAGTAAAAATCGAGACATCTCCCCACCCGAGGCCACATTTTTGAGTAAGGCTAACGGTTGACCAGGATTAGCGGCGAGCAAAAAATTAACCTGCTCTTGACCTTCTGCCGTCGGCTTGATAGGCGTCAGTTGCACCTGAAAACGAGCTTTATTCATACCAAGCTGATTGAGTGATGCCATGATTTTTTGTTCTAATCGCTCGGCTCCTACTTGTCGTATTTGGCTAAGTTGGCTACAGCTAGTAGACAAAGCCTGGTAACTTTGTTCAAGTTGCACTTTCAAGTCTTCGAGCGGCAGATTACCGGCCTTGAGTTGTTGCCATTGTGTTTGGATCTGCTGCTGAAAGGCTATGACTTCAGTCAGGGTTGGTCCATATTTCTTACAGAGTTTTTGAATAAGCCGCAAGCGACTTTCCACCTGACCCAAACGCTCGGGGTCAGCTTCTAAGTGTTCGCTATAACGGTTAACTTGGCGGGCACATTCGTCCACTTCTACGATAGCCTGTTGAATCATTTCTTGATAGGGCAGTATTTGAGGATCGTAACTACTAATTTGATTAAATAAGCGATTGACTTGATTGAGTTGATCGCTAATACTGGCAGAATCGCGATAGAGCGAGCTATAAATATTTTGACTGATTTGGGTTAATTCAGCGGTGTGCGATAGGATTTCTTGTTCGCTTAATAAAGTGTCTTCTTCTTGAGGATCGGTCAGTCGCGCTTGTTTGAGTTCTTGATATTGTTGACGCAGCAATTCTTTTTGGGACTGATCGGTTTGTTGTTGGGTCAGGGCTTGTTCGAGACGTTCTTGACTCTGTCGCCAGATTTTGTAATGTTCATGCACAGTTTTTAGGTGTTCGTCAGCTTGGGCAAAACTATCGAGTAGTTGGCGTTGGGCCTCGGTACGACTGAGGGTTAGAGCTTGGCCTTGGGCCGTGACATCAATTAACAAATCCCGCAAGGCCATAATCGTTTGTTGCTGGACGACCAAGCCATTAAGCCGATAACGATTACTGCGGATACTGATTTCACGACTAATAATAATCTCTTCGGCGGCATCAAGTTCCTGTTCGACTAACCAGGTTTGCACTAAATCTGAGGCTCTAAAGGTTGCTTCGAGTACAGCTTTGGTTGCCCCCGGACGAATTACCGAAGGGGGAATTTTTGCCCCCAACACAGCCTCTACTGCATCTAGTAAGATTGATTTTCCCGCGCCCGTCTCTCCGGTCAAAACCGTTAATCCAGCTTGGAATGCTAACTCCAAGTGGTCAATTAAGATAAAATCCCGGATCCGCAAATGGGTCAGCATACTCCCTATTCTAGAATGAGAAGCTGTCTCTCAACCGCCAACTCTGATTAAGGTACGGTAGATGGGGTAAGGTCGAGCGGGCTTTCCGCTTTTATTTCTTGAATAAGACCGGGTGTGGCTTCGCTCACTGATCCTTTGAGCCGGATCCGGAAATTTTGCTGAGCGGTGCTAATTGTGCCAGTAAGACTAGTTTGTCCGTTCAAGATACTGGTTTGACCCGTGACCAGCCCCTGCCATCCACCAAAAGAAGTTACCGTGGCATTGGCAAATTGAACTAGTCCATCACTAAAGGTAAAGGGCGTGGTCATGCGTCCTAGTTGGGCAAATTCTGCGATACCAGTTGCCTGAGCCAATAGGGGTAACCAGGCCACAGGGACAGGGGTCGTAATTTGACCACTACCACTCAGACTACTAAGGAAGGCTAGGCTATTACCGCCCTGAGCGCTAAATTGCACCTGTAGATCGCCCGTGCCGAGACGCGCATCTCCCCAACCCAGCAAGCCTTGGCTGACCTGACCGAGATTGACCCGTCTTAGATCCCAATTACCGCTATAGGCTGGAATATTGCTGGTCACATCAGCGACTAAATTCCCGACTAAACTACCCTTGCCCGTGAATGCTTTGAGATTATCCAAGCGGAGGCTATCTCCCGCCAAAATCAGAGTTGTACTGAGATTAGCCAGGGCTAATTGATTGATTTGCGTGCTGCCGACCGCTAATTTACCTTGACCACGCCAAGCTCGAAGAGCGCTGATTTGTTGGTACTCCGTTAGGAGACGGGTCAGATCCAGCGTGTCTGCCTGTGCCTGAAAGGTAACTTGAGGATTAGGACCAGGCGTGTAACTGCCCTTAATTTGCAAGGGTTGATCATGCCAGAGCACAGCTAAATTGGCGGTCTTGATCGTTTGTCCCTGTTGGGTCAGTGTGCCATTGAGCGTGAGTCCGGCTACAGTTTGTACATCATCAAGGCGTACACCGCCACTCCAGAAACTGTTTTTAGGATTTCCTGACAGACTAAGCTGGATTTGACCTTGACCTGAACTCGCGCTCGCTAAATCACCTAACCAAGGGAAACTATGGGCTAATTCACCCAAAGAAGTCATCTCGCCACTGAGATTAACCGCCAAACTTGCACGACTAGAAAGCCAACGACGAACCATGCCCGATAAGCGCAGCTCACTACTGCCTAAGGTAAGCTGTCCTGCTTGTAACTCTAGAGCACTCGGCTGAGCAAGGGCGGTCAAAGTCGCTTGTCCTAGTTGGTTGCCTGAGAGATTTAAGCCATCAATTCTGGCGCCTGTGACGCCACTAAAATCTCCTTGAGCTTGGACTTGGGTGCCATCGGCACTCGGGCTAAAATTGACGGTGACAGCAGCCGTCCCTTGAGCATCAAGATGGGTTGCAATACTCGGTGGCAGTAGGCGCAAGGCATTAGGAAAAGTTAAATTGGCCGCTAGATTACCCGATAAAGTTGGGGAACCGCTGAATTGATTGAGCGTACCATCAAAGCGAAAGCCCGATCCAGCGGTACTACCTTCAAGATTCTTGAGTTCTACACCGCCATCTCTTAGTAAGGCCGTGCCATGAACATCACTGAGGGGCAAACCAAGGGTCGCTAAGCCAACTGTCACACCTTGAAGGCGTAATTGTCCCCCCAATTGGTTGTCCTGAATCGTGATCGTACCGCTGGCTGTGCCGTTGAGTTGGGTGAGCGCATTGGCGGTTGAGCGCAGCGCCCCCCCCACTAGTGGCGAAGTCAATAAAGCCCGAACCGTCGCTAGATCTAGGCTCTCACTTTGTAAGACCAAGTCAGGAGCAGCATCATATTGTCCCGGACGCTGTACAGAACCTGTGATATTAACTTCCCGTCCTTCGACTTGACCATGAATAGCCTTGAGTGTGACCAAGTCAGGCGCAAAAACCAAAGCCCCAGTGATATCGGTCAAAGCGCGTGGCAAACGCCGATCCTGGAAATTGGCTCCCAATAAATTTAAGGTGCCCGCAAACGATGGATTACGCACATCGCCGACCAGCGTCCCTTGTAAACTACCTTGACCATCCCATTGACCCACTAACTGTGGGAATAGGGGCGTACTGAGACTGCGTAAATGGCCTAAGTCGAGGGTTGGTGCTGTAACAGCGAGTTGCCATTGATCCTCAGCGAGTGAACCGTCAAGAGTGCAGGTTGTTTGGGCTAACCCCAACTTGACTGCCTTAAATTGCACTTCCCCCGGTCGCTCAAACACCAGCTGTCCGGTCAAACTATCAATGCCGTTACCCATCAAGGGCGTTTTGAGACTCAGACCCAGCAGATTGACAGCACCTGTGGTAACCAAGTTTTGGAGCGTACCCATAGTTTGGATGCTGACTTTAATATTGCCTTTACCCGTACTATCGCGTAGCCATGGTTCTAAGGGTTTACGGTATTTGGTAGTGGCATTGATGAATTGTAAAGGCAATTTGCCTCGCGCCAAATAAGGGTCAAATTCATTAGTACTAGCGTTGACATCAACGGTTTCATTGAGTGTATTGATGCTGCCTTGCACCGTAAGCTGTAATGCTCCGACTGTAAATGTAGCGGCCTTAGCTTGCCAAGTACCGTTATTTTGTGTGACATCAACTTTGGCGATTAGGGCTGGGGTCGCCCAAGGTTGTTGTCCCCATACTTCAGGCCAATTCCAGATGAGACTTTTGACCCCAACTTGTCCTAATAGATTGGCTGTGCCATCTGACATACTTTTCCAGTGCAAATTGATATCTAAACGCCCGGTATCAAGCCCTAGCAAGCCATTTAATTTTTGGGTGCGCACCCAAGGCTGCCAGTAGCTCTCCCAGTTTTGGGGTTGTAAGTCAGCAATCAAAATTTGAAGGTCACCACGCCAAGTGTCCGCAGCCTGATTGGGAATATGTACCGTACCTTCGAGAGCTAATACGGTTTTTTGACCCAATTCTTCAAGGGTGCTTTGTAATGAAAGCGGCTGAAGCTGATCAGCATGGCCCGAACCGCCATAACGCAAGTCCAGATCAGTTAATTCGTAATAGCGATTAGGAAAGCTGCTCTCATCGGTAATACGGACTTTGGAGCGCGTAAGCTGGATGGCACTAGCTGCTGGGTCAAAACTGAGAGCCGCACTCGTAATCGGACGGTTGAGTAGATCGCCTACACTCCAACGGCCTTGTTGATTGCGCTTGACCTTGATGATGCAGCGATCTAACGTAATGCGATGAATACTGACACGCCCCAAAATTAAGGGCAATAAGTCAATTTCCATCAAAACATCCCGCGCCTGTGCTTCGAGACCATAGCGAGGACTACGCATCACGACCTCATTGGTGCGCAAGCCAAAGCCATCAAAGGTGTTAAGCCGTAGCCGCCCAAGTTCAATCTGACGCCCCGTACTCAAGGAAAACGCCCGCTCTAAGGGTGCACGCAGATCATTAGGATTAAGCGTTGCCAGGACAAAACTGACATAGCCCAAAAACCCAACTACGATAGCTAAGCTGGCCACCAGTACCGCCACAACAATTTTTAGTTGCGCTGGGCTGAGGCGAAGAAACTCTGGAAATCGCGCCTTTGCAGTCATTACCCTTGTCTACCTAGCGGACAGCACGGGCTCCAGTTGGGATCGGTGCGGCAAACCAGACTTGAAAATAATTCCAGCCAATGGTCAGTAAGTGGGGTGCCTTACTCAAAAAGTTTTTCTTACCCTCAAGAGCTAAGGTACCCGCCAAACAGCGGTCTAGGCGTTGCCAAAACTCAGGATTTTCCATGTCCAAGATCACGTGGAACACTTTACCAGCTTCACGATTGGTACGCACCAAAACTTCTTTGGCATACGTAGTCGGATCGAGACCAAGGGCATCATAGAAGTCCACATCCTTGTGGTCATTGAGATACATGGTCACAAACACCGCCGTCAAAAAGAAACGTATCCAAAGCTTATTTAAGCCTTGTAGCAGCTCAGGCTGGGAACGCAACACCAGCGCGAAAAAATCTCCATGACGGTTTTCATCCTGACACCAGTTCTCAAAATAGGTAAATAGAGGATGAAACTGATAATCCGGCTGTTGCTGTAAGTGGCGGAAAATCGTGATGTAGCGGAAATAGCCAATTTTTTCGGAGAGATAAGTCGCGTAAAAAATGAATTTTGGACGGAAAAAGGTGTATTTCTTATTTTTCTTAAGGGCAGGCAAGTTAAGTGACAACTTGAAATCTGCCATGGTTTTGTTAAGAAAACCAGCATGACGTGCTTCGTCCCGAGCCATAAAATTAAACCCTTCGGCGAGCAAAGGATTTTTGGGCTTGAGGCGACGGGCAATTTCTTTGTAGAGGATAAAGCCAGAAAATTCTGAGGTACAGGAACGTTCGAGAAAATGAATAAACTTCTCGCGCATCGGGCCTGTTAATTCCTCAGCTCCCTGCAAATAATCAGCCTGCCGTTCAAAGTGATGACGATTATAGTCCGCCCGAAATTCAGTCATCAGAGCTTCAAGGTCGGCTTTAACCGAATCGGTCTTTAGGGCACCTAGTTCTTCAAAATCGGTCGTGTAAAAGCGCGGTGTGAGTAAGGTCTCTTTGACCGGAGCTTTAAAACGTGTACTCGTATTTACGGTATCCACCATGAGCCGTATCCTGTGTCTAGCTCTAGCTAGTGTAGCGTTTAGGTGACAAAGTCGGACGATAGAGAAAATTAAGTAATGTAAACAACCGCTAGGCCACATGCTAACTATGAGTTGCATTGCTAGCAAAGGCGAGCAGATTTGCGTTTGTCAGTAATTCAAGACCAAAAGCCCTTGCGATATAATAAGAGAGTACTCTGTTACACCGTTATTTTGGCAAGGAGTCTACAAGATGAAACGTGCCTGGATTGGTTTAGGGTTATTACTCTCCCTCTGGGTGGCTCCGATGGCGCAAGCAGTAGAACTATCTGGTACCTGGAAAGGTGACAATGGTCAAACCTATATCCTCCAACAAAAAGGTAAACAAGTTGTCATTAGTGGTAGACAGGTCAATTTGCGCACGCAGCTGACAGAAGATGACACCTTTCTCAAAACTGATACCGTCACCTTGCAGTGGGTTGATGATGACACCTTGGTTGTCAAAACAGGACAAGTCGGCAATCTTACCCGTTTACGCCGCCAGTAAATCTTTGAGCATGGGCCAAAGCTAGCTGTTGGTAGTGCTGAGCATGGGTAATTAGGTCTGCCGCCTCTTGGTCACTGACGACGCGTATTACCTTGGCAGGAACGCCCATCAGCAAGCTACGGGCAGGCACAGAGCGGGTGACTATGGCGCCAGCCCCGACGATGCAGCCTTCACCAAGGGTTACACCACTCAATAAGACCGCACCAATGCCGACTAGCGAACCCCGCCCTACTCTGGCACTGTGGATCACAGCACGATGCCCAACAGTGACATAGTCATCTAGCTGGGTCACTTGATCAAGATCACCATGCACAATAGCGCCATCTTGAACATTGACGTACTGGCCTAAAATAATAGCCGCCACATCGCCTCGCAGCACGGCTGTATACCAAATGCTGACACCTACACTCGCCGTTACCGCTCCGATGACCGTGGCATTATTGGCGACAAAGGTAGCCAGATGCAAATCCGGTGGATCAAGATAGGGCATAGGTTTAGTCTAAAACGGTAAACGCAACTTAGGTTCTTTATAATTTTTTTCACGCAACTTTTGTTTGATGCGCTGATAATAGCTTCTTAAAAAAGCCTCGACTTCCATGAGTTCAGCTTGGGGAATACCAAATTTTTCGCAGGTGGCCTGCATATCAGCACCAAATTCCTGACCATTAGCTACGACTTCGGCAAATTCAAAAAAGTCGGCTGAATAACGGAACCATTCAAAATATTTCATTGCCTTACCCAAGAAACGCATTGTACCCAAAGGCATCCGGGTAATACGCGGCGATTGATCAACATTGGCTAATTCATCACAGAGGTCGATAATCTCGTAAGCCGTCCAATGGCGCGGGCCAGCTAATTCGTAGGTCGCTTTCCATAACTCAGGCCGGGTCAGCGCATTGACATAAAAATGAGCAGTATCGAGCGTGCTGATATAGGCAATCGGAGAAGATTCACCCATCACTTGCACGGGTTTTTTTTCTAATACAGGAATGGCGTATTGTCCGACGAGGCCTTGGGTAAACGCACCGGGTCGAAAAATAACGTAATTTAAGCCTGATTGCTTGAGGTATTGCTCGATTCCCGCTTTGATGCGCATTAATTTGATCTGTGGATAAACATCGCATTTAAGAATAGAAGTAAAGACAAATAATTTGACGCCAGCTGCTTTACACCCATCAATGAGTCGGCGATTACCTTCATCATCGACTTGTTGCATGGTGTTATCTTTTTGTCCCGTACCAGAACTCGCAGTGGTGATCACAGCTTCAATACCACTCAGAGCTGCCGCTAGATTGCTCAAGTCTCGTAAGTCACCTTGAAATAATTGGGCACCCCATTCTTCGAGGAAATGACCTTTTTCGCGATCACGCACGTAGCAGACTACTTCATGCCCTTCATCCAAGGCTCTGCGGACAATTTGGCGGCCTAGGGTTCCGGTTGCGCCTACGCTCAAAATTTTCATAATTCTTGCCGAACTCTTAAGAAAAGTTTACATCTCTTTGGGATCGCCTACCACTATTTTGCCGGTAGTTGCCTAAAGTGTTCCTCAGCCCGGCGCAATATGACGGCTTCTGACTCAAAGGTAACACGGGCTAACGCTTCGGGTAAGGGTAGCCATAGCACCTGTGTCATCTCGTGGTCATGGTCGCTGAAGCTACCGCCCACGGGCTGCATAAGATAGTAGTAGACCTGTTTATCAATAGCCTGACCCTGCCAAATATAGGTATACGCACTAGATCCGAGACTGCGCTCAATCATCACCTGTAGCCCTGTTTCTTCGTGTACTTCACGCAGGGCAGTGGCTTCAATACTCTCTGCGGGCTCTTGATGACCCTTGGGTAAAGCCCAGCGGTCAGGCTCCTTGACAGGTACGACCATGACAACTTCAATGAACCCGGTGTGTTGACGATAAACCACACCCCCTGCGGCTAAAACAGACACTGTGTATCCAGATGATAATTCACTGCTAAGTTTACCTACTTTCCAACCCCTGTCAATGAAGGCGGATTGGCTTGGACTTGTGCTGGAATCGAATTAATCAAATGAATACCTAAGAAGCATAAAAGCGTTAAAAAACAAAATTTTCCTAAAGTTAATATGCGCTCAGCAATGCGCTGCCAATTCCCCCAGCCGGGAGCCACCCACCCCAAGGCAGCAAAGCCAAGCACAATAATACAGGCTAAGTGCATGATAATAACTCCAGGAGGGCTAAGAGTATTTTTACTCATTTTTTATGAAAATGCTGTATTTGTGCAGAGTATTTTTGCTTATCTGATCTGGCAAAGCTGCTCCTGTGAGGGATGGGGATGCTTTTACCCTAAGATAAAAAAAGTAAGCATGGAACTTGACGCGTGAGTAATGACCGTATTGTTAGAGCTGCCCGTCAGCAGCCACTTGATCGCCCTCCCGTCTGGATGATGCGCCAAGCAGGGCGTTATATGGCAAGTTATAGAGCATTACGCGAGAAATATTCCTTTCGCGAACGCAGTGAGATTCCTGAATTAGCCGTAGAAATTTCGTTACAGCCCTTTCGAGCTTTTGCGCCTGATGGCGTAATTTTATTTTCAGATATTCTCACGCCCTTGCCCGGTATCGGGATCAACTTTGATATTGTCGAGAGTCGCGGTCCCTTGATGGAAACCCCGATTCGTACCCAAGCCCAAGTAGATGCCTTGTCTGATCTTGATCCTGAAACAGCAACGCCGTTTATTCGACCTATCCTCACCACCCTGCGCCGTGAAGTTGGTGAACAAGCGACCGTACTCGGCTTTGCAGGTGCGCCTTGGACGCTCGCCGCCTACGCAGTCGAAGGTAAAAGTTCTAAGGATTACGCTATCGTCAAGCGTATGGCTTTTGATGAACCGGCCTTGATTCATAGTTTTTTGGAGAAGCTCACCGCGATGGTTAGCCGCTACATGCTGCACCAAATTGACTGCGGGGCGCAAGCAGTACAACTCTTTGATAGCTGGGCAGGACAATTATCGCCTTGGGCTTACCGGGAGTTTGCGCTACCTTATGAACAAAAGATTTTCCAAACTGTTCGTGCCGCGCATCCTGAAGTTCCCTTGATTCTTTATATCAACGGTTCAGCGGGGATTTTAGAACTGATGGCGACTTCGGGAGCTGATGTGGTGAGTGTGGATTGGACCGTCAGTATGGCTGAAGCCCGTCAACGTTTAGGGTCAAATATTGCTGTGCAAGGCAACCTTGATCCCTGTGTCTTATTTGGCTCACCAGAACTGATTAGTGAAAAAATGCGCGACGTTGTCAAAGAAGCGGGCAACTTAGGCCACATTATGAATCTGGGTCACGGCGTATTGCCGCAAACTCCCGAAGCCCATGTTCAGCACTTTTTTGAGTACGCAAAATCGTTGAGTTACGGCTAAGAGCCGCCAATCGTCAAATACATGCCTGAAACAGACTTGCCAGAAGCATCTGAAGTTTTCTTTAGAAAAGCCTGTAGTTCTTGATTGACTTGGCTTGGCTGATCGAGCATCAAAAAATGTCGCGCCGGAAAAATTGACTTGACTTCGAGTTGAGGTGTGCCTTTGTAAGCAGCCGTATAGTTTGCGACTACCTCGGCTTGTAGACGCTGCTCAAAAGCTGGTGTCAAGACTAGAACTGGCACGTTAATTTGTGCGAGGTAGAGGCTGAGGTCATCCAAAATCATCTCTTTAGCGGCAAGGGCAATGGTAGGGCGGTCACTGGTGAGCGTTTTAGCTGTCGCAGCTTGGGCTTGTTCTGGATCAGTGATCATGTAGCTCATCGTGTGTAGTTGTTGGGCGACGTAGGTATCTGCTGAACCCTTAATCATACTAGTAGGCAGCCACAAGTAGGTTGACGAATAAAAAATGAGGAAAAATGAGGGTATACCGAATACAGCCACAGGGGTACCCGTGCAGAAAAAATACGTTGTCCAGCTGTCTGAACCAGAAAGACAAGGTCTGCTAGCTAT